>NZ_JAAGPC010000123.1:0-25281 GCF_017104595.1 Burkholderia sp. Tr-20390
GGCGCGCACCTGCGCGCCGACATCGCCGATGCGGTGCGCTTCGCCGAGCGCTTCGCCCGGGCGCCGCGCCTGCAGCGCTTCGTGTACGTCGGCACGGCCTATGCGCATGCGGGCCGCGGCGGGATCGTGCAGGAAGAGGCCGCGGCCGCTGCGGCGAACGACGTCGCGCGCGACGAAGAAGGCCTGCCGGGCGCGGTGCTCGCGGCGGACTACCTGCATGCGAAGGCCGAGACCGAGCAGCGGCTGCGGGCGCTCGGGCTGCCGCTCGTCGTGGTGCGGCCGTCGCATGTGGTCGGCCACACGGTGCTCGGTACGCGGCCCGCGCCGAATTCGTTCTGGATGTTCCGGCTCGCGCATGCCGCGCGCCGCTTCACCGCGCGGCCGATGACGCGCATCGACATCGTGTCGGTGGACGACGTGGCGCGTGCGACGATGCTGCTGGCCGTCAAGCCGACGCTCGCGCACGACCTGTATCACGTGTCGGCCGGCGACGAGGCGCCGCAGGTCGCGCAGATCGTGCGTGCGATGGACGAGGCGGCGGGGATGACGGGCGCGCCGCGCTACGCGGCATGTGCGCCGGCCGAGTTGCCGCTCGTGGTGCGCGATGTGCTGGGGCGGACCGATCCGGCACTCGAACGCGTGATCGGCCGGGCACTGCAGCGCTGCGGGGAATTCGCGACGGTCGATCGCGTGTTCGACAACCGCCGCGTGCGCGACGAAATCGATTTCGAGCCGCTGCCGTTCATCGATTACGTCGAGGAATGCATGCGCACGTCGCGCGGCGTGGCCGTGACCGAGCTGATCCGCGGCACGGTGCACTGATCACCCGCGCCGCACCGGCGCCCGTTCCCGCGGTTGGCGGGAACGGGCGCCGTTTTCACGTGTTGCCGCCGAGCTCGATGAGCCGGTCGAGCGCGCGGTAGATGTCTTCGAGGCCGTCCTGGCCGAACCGCGATTCGAGCTGCCGGTACTGCTCGTCGATCCGCGGACCGATTTCCGTGACCAGTTTCCTGCTTTGCGGTGTCAGGCTGACCAGCAACCGGCGCTGATCTTCCTGCGCGCGCGTGCGCGTGATCAGGCCGTCGCGCTCCATCCGTTCCAGCACGCCGGTCAGGCTCGGGCTCAGGATGCAGCAGCGCCGCGCGATCTGTCCCGCTTCGAGCGCCTGCGCCGGTTCGCCGTCGAGCACGCGGATGATCCGCCATTGCTGTTCGGTCAGCGCGAATTCCTTGAGAATGGGGCGAAACAGACCCATCAGCGTTTCGCGGGCCTCGAGCAGCAGCATGGCCAGGTTGCGGTGGTCGAGCGTACGGTTCATCGGGGAGAGCAGAGGACGGGGACGCATCAATCTTAACAGCCGCGGGTAGTGAATTTCGCCTATCAGGGTAATCGAGGTTGCCAGCGTTCGATTGTTTACTTAAGATATTAACTATTGACGATGCGCCGCGACGCGCGGCAGGGGAATGACGCATGGAGCTGTCTTGCACGACCGCCGCGGCGCCGCCGTTGCCGGTCGCCATCGGTACCGTCTACGGTGCGCTGCTCAACGAGCGAGCGGCGCTCGACGCGCTCGGCGATGCCGTGAATGCACCGCCTTACGGCCGCCCGCCGCAGGCGCCGATCCTGTACATCAAGCCCGCCAACACGCATGCGAGCGACGGCGCGGCCGTCGTCGTGCCGGCCGGTGTCGACGCGCTGGAGGTCGGTGCGTCGGTGGCCGTCGTGTTTGCTCGCCGCGCGACGCGCGTGCCGGCCGAACGGGCGCTTGACTATGTGCACGGCTTCACGCTCGCAAGCGATGTGTCGGTGCCGCATCCCGATTACTACCGTCCGGCCGTGCGCTTCAAATGCCGCGATGGTTTCTGCCCGCTGGGCCCGGCCATCGTGCCGGCGTCTGCGCTGGGCGATGTCGACGCGATCGGCCTGACCGTGCGGATCGATGGCGACGTAGCCGTGTCTGCCTCGACGGCCACGCTGATTCGGCCCGTGCGCGAGCTGATCGCCGACGTGACGGCCTTCATGTCCTTCGACGCGGGCGATGTCCTGCTGCTCGGCGTTGCCGGCGGCGCACCGCGCGCCCGCGCGGGCAGCACGATCGAGATTTCGGCCGCCGGCATCGGCACGTTGCGGCACACGCTGATTGCGGAGGAAGCACGATGAAAACCGCACGCGTGATCTACAACGGCGCACTGCATGCGGCCGAACCAGCAGGCGACGGTGCGATCCGCCTCGATACGGGGCGAACCGTCGCGGAAGAGGCGGTCGAATGGCTGCCGCCCGTCGCGCCGCGCACGACGTTCGCGCTCGGCCTCAACTACGCCGACCACGCGAAGGAACTCGCGTTCAAGGCGCCGAGCGAGCCGCTCATCTTCCTGAAGGGGCCGAACACGTTCATCGGCCACCGGTCGCGCACCGTGCGCCCGGCGGATGCCACCCACATGCATTACGAGTGCGAGCTGGCCGTCGTGATCGGCCGGCCCGCGCGCAACGTGAGCCGCGCGCAGGCGCTCGATTACGTGGCCGGCTATACGGTCGCGAACGATTACGCAATCCGCGACTATCTCGAGAACTACTACCGCCCGAACCTGCGCGTGAAGAACCGCGACACCTGCACGCCGCTCGGGCCGTGGTTCGTCAGCCGTGACGAGATCGGCGATGCGGGCGACCTGACGCTGCGCACGACGGTGAACGGCCAGGAGACGCAGCGCGGCAGCACGCGCGACATGATCTTCGACGTGCCGGCGCTGATCGAGCACATCAGCGGCTTCATGACGCTCTCGCCGGGCGACCTGATCCTGACCGGCACGCCCGAGGGGCTGGCGGACACGAAGCCGGGCGACGAGGTCGTGACCGAGATCGAAGGGATTGGCCGGCTCGTGAACACGATCGTCGGCGAAGCAGACTACTATCGCGCCGGCTGAGCCCGTCGCCCAAGGAGAGAGCATGACCATCAAGCACTGGATCGACGGCCGCGAAGTCGCGAGCCGCGAGACGTTCACGACGCTGAATCCCGCGACGGGCGAGGTCATCACCGACGTCGCATCGGGCGGCGAGGCCGAAGTCGACGCGGCCGTGCGCGCCGCCAAGGAAGCGTTCCCGAAATGGGCGAACACGCCCGCCAAGGAGCGCGCGAAGCTGATGCGCAAGCTTGGCGAGCTGATCGAGAAGAACGTGCCGATGCTCGCGGCGCTGGAGACGCAGGACACCGGCCTGCCGATCGCGCAGACGAGCAAGCAGCTGATTCCGCGCGCGTCGGAGAACTTCAACTTCTTCGCGGAAGTGTGCGTGCAGATGAACGGCCGCACCTATCCCGTCGACGACCAGATGCTGAACTACACGCTGTACCAGCCGGTCGGCGTGTGTGCGCTGGTGTCGCCGTGGAACGTGCCGTTCATGACCGCGACGTGGAAGACGGCGCCGTGCCTCGCGCTCGGCAACACGGCCGTGCTGAAGATGTCGGAACTGTCGCCGCTGACGGCCGACCAGCTCGGCCGCCTTGCGCTCGAAGCCGGTATCCCGCCGGGCGTGCTGAACGTCGTGCAGGGCTATGGCGCGACGGCCGGCGATGCACTCGTGCGCCATCCGGACGTGCGCGCGGTGTCGTTCACCGGCGGCACGGTCACCGGCAAGCGGATCATGGAGCGTGCCGGTCTCAAGAAGTATTCGATGGAACTTGGCGGCAAGTCGCCGGTGCTGATCTTCGACGATGCCGATTTCGACCGCGCGCTCGACGCGTCGCTGTTCACGATTTTCTCGATCAACGGCGAACGCTGCACGGCCGGCTCGCGGATCTTCGTGCAGCGCACGATCTACGACCGCTTCGTGCAGGAATTCGCGCGTCGCGCGAACAACCTGGTGGTCGGCGATCCGTCTGATCCCGCCACGAACCTCGGCGCGATGATCACGCGCCAGCACTGGGAGAAGGTGACGGGCTATATCCGCATCGGCGAGCAGGAAGGCGCGCGCGTGGTCGCGGGCGGCGCGGACAAGCCGGCGGGCCTGCCCGACCATCTGCGCAACGGCAACTTCGTGCGGCCGACCGTGCTGGCCGACGTCGACAACCGGATGCGCGTCGCGCAGGAGGAGATATTCGGGCCGGTCGCATGCCTGATTCCGTTCGAGGACGAGGCGGAAGGGCTGCGGCTCGCGAACGACACGTCGTACGGGCTTGCCTCGTACATCTGGACGCAGGATGTCGGCAAGGTGCATCGCCTCGCACGCGGCATCGAGGCCGGGATGGTGTTCGTGAACAGCCAGAACGTGCGCGACCTGCGCCAGCCGTTCGGCGGCGTGAAGGAGTCGGGCACCGGACGAGAGGGCGGCGAATACAGTTTCGAGGTGTTCGCGGAGATCAAGAACGTGTGCATCTCGATGGGTTCGCACCACATTCCGCGCTGGGGCGTGTGACGGGCGCGGGTGGTATGGCAGCACAAATGATTCCTTGGCCGGCACGCCGGCCGAGCATGGGGCCGGAGTAAGCGCTAAAGCGCTAACTCCGGCCGACCGCGAAGCATGGGGTTGGAGTAAGCGCTAAAGCGCTAACTCCAACCGACAGGAGACTTGAACGATGGGCAAACTGTCCCTCGCCGCGAAAATCACGCACGTGCCGTCGATGTACCTGTCGGAAATGCCCGGCAGGCATCACGGCTGCCGCGAAGCGGCGATCCGCGGCCATCAACTGATCGGCGAGCGCTGTCGCGCGCTCGGCGTCGACACGATCGTCGTGTCGGACGTGCACTGGCTCGTCAACGCCGGCTATCACGTGAACTGCAATGCGCAGTTCGCGGGCACGTACACGAGCAACGAGCTGCCGCATTTCATCCGCGACATGCAGTACGCGTATCCAGGCAACCCGGCGCTCGGCCGGCTGATCGCCGAGACGGCCACCGAGCGCGGGATCGCGACGCGCGCGCACGAGATCGACAGCCTCGAACTCGAATACGGCACGCTGGTGCCGATGCGCTACATGAACGCCGACCAGCACTTCAAGGTCGTGTCGATCGCCGGCTGGTGCATGTGGCATCAGCTCGACGAAAGCCGGCGCTTCGGCGAGGCGCTGCTCGAAGCGATCGAGAAGAGCGACTCGAACGTCGCGTTCCTCGCGAGCGGGTCGCTGTCGCACCGCTTCAACGACAACGGCAGTCCCGAGGAATCGATCCACGAGATCAGCCGCGAATTCTTCCGGCAGGTCGACCTGCGCGTGGTCGAGCTGTGGAAGCAGGGGGACTTCAAGACCTTCTGCGCGATGCTGCCCGAGTACAACACGCATTGCCACGGCGAAGGCGGGATGCACGACACCGCGATGCTGCTCGGCTTGCTCGGCTGGGATCGCTACGACAAGCCCGTCGAGATCGTCACCGACTATTTCGCGAGTTCGGGCACCGGGCAGATCAATGCGATCTTTCCGCTCGCCTGAGCGCTGCGCCACGCCTTCGACAGGAGACCCGCCATGCCCCATATCGTCGTCGAATACACCGCGAACATCCGCGACGACGCGCGCATTCCCGCGCTGCTGCGCACGATCAACGCCACGCTGATCGCACAGGGCGCCGTGTTCCCGACGGGCGGCATCCGCTCGCGCGCGATCGAGCTGCAGGACTATTGCGTGGCCGACGGCACGGAGGACGACGCGTTCGTCCACGTGACGCTCAAGATCGGCTCGGGCCGTACCGACGAGCAGAAAAAGGCCGCGTGCGACGCACTGTTCGACGCGATCAACGCGCATTTCGCGGAGTTGTACGCGAAACGCTACCTGGCGCTGTCGATGGAACTGACAGAGTTCAGCGAAAGCGGCTCGTACAAGCACAACAACATCCATGCCCGCTACAAGCGGGCAGGCTGAACCCCATTCCCGATCCGACCATGCTCGAACCCGCCATCATCGACCAGCTCGCGCAGCGTCTGCACGACGCCGAGCGTGAGCGCAAGCAGATCCGCCAGATCTCGCTCGACCATCCCGACATCACGATCGACGACGCGTACGCGATCCAGCGCACGTGGGTCGCCCTCAAGCTCGCGGAAGGCCGCACGCTGAAGGGCCACAAGATCGGCCTGACGTCGAAGGCGATGCAGAACACGTCGCAGATCGACGAGCCCGACTACGGCGCGCTGCTCGACGACATGTTCTTCGCCGACGGCGGCACGATTCCCACCGGCCGCTTCATCGTGCCGCGCGTCGAGGTCGAGCTCGCGTTCGTGCTCGGCAAGCGGCTCACCGGCCCGGACTGCACGATCTTCGACGTGTACGACGCAGTCGACTATGTGGTGCCGGCGCTCGAGATCATCGACGCGCGCAGCCAGTCGATCGACCCCGACACGAAGCGGCCGCGCAAGGTGTTCGACACGATCGCCGACAACGCGGCGAACGCGGGCGTCGTGATCGGCGGGCGGCCGGTGAAACCGCAGGACGTCGACCTGCGCTGGGTCGCGGCAATCATGTCGCGTAATGGCGTGGTCGAGGAAACGGGCGTCGCGGCCGGCGTGCTGAACCATCCGGCGAACGGCGTCGCGTGGCTCGCGAACCGGCTGGCGCGCTTCGATGTCGCGCTGGAGCCGGGGCAGATCGTGCTCGGCGGCTCGTTCACGCGGCCGTGCGCGGCGCGGCCGGGCGATACGTTCAGCGTCGACTACGGCCCGCTCGGGACGATCCAGTGCTACTTCGAGTGAGGTGAGCAAGCGATGCAGATTCCTTCGAATGTCTTCAAGGCCGCGCTGGCACGCGGCGACGCGCAGATCGGGCTGTGGCTCGGGCTCGCGAATCCGTACAGCGCCGAGGTGGTCGCGGGCGCCGGTTTCGACTGGCTGCTGATCGACGGCGAGCATGCGCCGAACACGGTGCCGACGATCCTCGCGCAACTGCAGGCGATCGCGCCGTATCCATCGCATCCGGTCGTGCGCGTGCCGTGGAACGATCCGGTGATCGTCAAGCAGGTACTCGACCTCGGCGCGCAAACGTTGCTCGTGCCGATGGTGCAGAGCGCCGACGAGGCGCGCGCGGCGGTGGCGGCGACGCGTTATCCGCCGCACGGGATTCGTGGCGTCGGCAGCGCGCTGGCGCGTGCGTCACGGTGGAATCGCGTCGGTGACTACCTGCATCGCGCGAACGACGAGATGGCCGTGCTCGTGCAGGTCGAGACGCGGGCGGGGCTCGACGCGATCGATGCGATTGCGCGGGTCGAAGGTGTGGACGGCGTGTTCATCGGGCCGGCGGATCTCGCGGCCGATCTCGGGCATCTCGGCAATCCGGCGCATCCGGATGTGCAGGCGGCAATTGACGGCGCGATCCGGACGATCAAGGCGGCCGGCAAGGCGCCGGGGATTCTGAGCGCCGACGAGGCGGCTGCGCGGCGCTATCTGGAGGCGGGGGCGTTGTTCGTCGCGGTCGGTGTCGATACGACGCTGCTGGCGAGGAGTGCGGAGCGGTTGGCTGCGCAGTTCAAGGGGACGGGGGAAGCGGCCGTGAAGAAGGGGGATGGGACGTATTGAGCCAAGCAGGATCTTGCCTGTCGAGCGCGGGATGCAGGCGACTGACGAAAGGCCGCGCATGCCGGCGGCTTATCTCGCAACGCGAACCGATTTGCAGCCCCTTCAAATCTTCGACGACAGACTCGCGCGCATCCGGTTGAGCTTCTGACGCCTGCTTTGGGTCTTTGGGTGAACATCCTCGCGGAGTTGGCCGACCGTAACGCGGTCAAGGTGTACCCATTCATGCGGAATTGACGACCCAGGAAGCGGCAAAATTTCTCAATGCTTCTCATCCCCACCCGGTCACGCTGCTTGAACCGGATGCGTTGCCATAGTCAAGCATCGGCGCATACGCTTTTCCGATTTGATGCATTACAAGGCAGAGCGCGGTCAGGCGAGTGCCGACTCAAGGTGGGCTCAGGTGTTGCGGATGGTCTACGAATGACGAGTTCGCCGTTTGCAGTTGTCTACAATGGTCGGGAAGGATTTCGTTCGACTATCTGGTCCGTCACAGGCAAGCGCGACAAGTGCTTCTACAAGTTTGTTGTGACTCGCTCGATGGGGCACTGTTGATTAGTGGTGGTGCGCGGCATTGTTGGGTTTCGTGCGGCATTGTAAGGTCGACGACTCTACAATCCGAGTGAAAGCATGACGCGCTATAACAATAGGATTCCATACTTCAAGATCAACAAGCTAGTTTGGACGTGGACGCTATGTGAGGGGGACGATGCAGGCATCCCGGTGTGCGATGTCGGTTTATCAATGGCAATGGCTCCCCCAGTGAAGGCGTCACCAGTAAAGCCATCTACGCCCATCGCACGGGCGGACAAGCGGGATTCGTTCGATAAGATGGTGGACGACATCGAAAGAATTGCGGGTGCATTTTCACGCTTCAAGCAATGGTTGGATGCGCCTGATCCGCCCAAGCGACCGAAACCGGCGGAGAAGGAAAGGGAAGTGCCGCCTTTCGATATTCAGCAAATCCCAGACGCTATGCGCAAGGAGCATATGCCGGTTTCGGCGAAGCTGATGGAGCGATGGTTTTCCGGAGAGCTTAACTATTCGATCACACCAAAGGATCAGCAGAATGAGATCAACCAGAATGGCGAGCTCTACCCTGAGTCGATGGTCGATCGAACCACCATCAAACTAGATTGGGTTCTTAGGCATGCGCGTGCAAAAAAGCAATATGATTATCTCATAAATGCCGCCATATATAGTCCGCGCGCATATGAAATACTTAAGGATATTCTTGTTCGATATAGTAGTATCGGGGGCGTATCACCGTGGGAAATAAGCGGAAACGATATCCGAAAACTACACAAGAAATTCCAGTTCCAGCGAGCGGCGGTAGAGAGTTCATTTGAACAGAAAGCATTGCAGGCTGTTCGGCGGTTTCCGGAAGGTGGCGTTCCCGACGATCTTACTGGTGCATTGGGGGCGTTCAATTTTTATGCGGCAGTGGCTCGCGCTACTTTCGATGCTGAAAATAATAGCGCGACGGTTACGCATATCGTCGTATACGTGAGAGATGGTTATTCCTTTGAAGGGCCTGAGGATTCGCGGTCACAGTATCTAGGCCATTGGGGAAAAGGCGGCGTGATAATCGTGCCGATTTACGCGGCGGCGAATCTTGCGGATCAGCCCTGGTTTGATTTTCCCATCGTGGCAGGCGGCACGGCCGCGAACCTCTATGAACCCGGGAAAACGTACTATCCGGTTCGAAATCGCTCGTTCAGAGAGTGGCAAGCTAAGTACCGCCGAGGGGGAGATTTCATAATTTTTTCCGACTATAAGCCAATCATGCTGGCTAAACCAATAACGGTGTATTTTGAATGAATGGCTTGGCGACTGCTATGCAAGGGGCGGGAATTCTTGTGCTCGCGGAAATTGTGGTATTTGTAGTAATTGCATGTATTATGACGGTTGTTTTGTATGGGATGTCGCATAAAGAGGGGCGTTTCACGCGAATGAAAGCACGAATGAAGACGCTAGGTTTTGCTCTGGCATTTGTCACTTTTCTGTGCTGGGCCGGCTTTTACTATCAGGATGCGCGCATACGTGCTCATGCAACACAGTTTGATACCGAGCGATCGAGGAACGATGGGGGCCGTTACACGGCGCAATACGCGTACCTGGGAAGAGATCGGATTCTTTTGCGACTCTATCGGACATCCGACATGCGATTGCTTGCCGAGCGGACTTACGAGTATCCGGATGCCGTCCGCTTGGTGTGGACTAAGGAATCCTTGATATTCGATACTGCTGTTGATAGTGGTGGAGAGATTAAACTCCCGCCTACACATTTCGATCGATTCACGGCGATGTTGCCGTAGCTGTCGGTAATCTGGCAAAGAAGCGGTCCCGGGCCCGTGAAAGCGCTTCGTGATTTTCGTGTGTGATTAGACGCTAAAGCGTACACATTGTCGACAAGTACGTTTGCTGCGCAATCGTTCTGATTTGCTCGCGGGGCAGCTCGAGCGGACATCATGTTTGATGAATCGGGGGATGCCCAATGCAGTTATCTCGATAATCTGTACCGCCCGGGCATGGTTCAGACTTGCAAGGTGCTCAAAGCCTATCGGGAAATCCATTGGATAGCTGTTGTGCGATGAGTTGGGTCGATGCAATACGCGAATTACTCGCTATGCAGCGCCTGGAGTCGGCGGCCCAACCTCCATATACCTCCCCGGCGTCGTCCCCAACGCGCGCCGGAACATGTCGATGAACGCGCTCACGTTGTCGTACCCGAGATCGAGCGCGATCGTCGTCACCGGCACGCCGTCGGCAATGCGCTCCAGCGCCCGCAGCAGCCTGGCCTGCTGACGCCGCTGCGCGAACGTCAGCCCCGTCTCCGCGACGAAGCGGCGGCTCATCGTCCGCGCACTGATGCCCGCCCATTCGGCCCATTCCTCCAGCCGCCGGTTGTCCGCGAGATCCGCGGCAAGCGCATCGGTAATCCTGATGAGCCGCGGGTCCTGCGGCCGCGCGAGCCCCAGCGCCTCGACTTCCGACGACGCGATTTCATCGAGGATCACGTCGGCGATCCGCGTCCGAGCCGCATCCAGCGCCGAACCCTCCCAACTCGCCGCCCGCTGCACGGCCTCGCGCAGCAGCGGCGTCGTGCGGATCGCGCGCGGCGTATCCGGCAGCGCCGCGCAGCGTGCTTCGGCAACGAACGCCGACCAGCCGGAAATCGGCCCGAACGAGCGCAGCGAATGCCGGCAATGCGGCGGAATCCAGATTGCATGGATCGCCGGCACGACCCAGTCCTGATCGTCGAGACCGATCGTCAGCAGCCCGCTCAGCGCGCCGACGAGCTGGCCGCGCGCATGCGAGTGGGGCGGCGTCACGCGCGGGTCGCGTTGCGACAGGACGGCCGCGACGACGAACGGGCCGTCGTCGGACGTGACGAATCGGGCGGGCAGGAGTGGATCGGACATGGCCGGATATCGGTATCGAATGGCCGTTATACCGGAGATCGGCCGGATTCGCACGCCTACACTGGGTCCATCGATGACAACCGGAGTACGACACGATGCGAGCCGAACAGATGCTTCCCGACCATGCCGACCGGATCGAGGCCGGCGGAACGACGATCCGCAAGGGTACCGTCGGCGCGTTCCTGGTCAACGCGCGAGTGCTGACCGATCCGAACGCCGCGCCCGTCGACCGGGCGCGCGCGGAAGCCGACACGATCGACGCATTGCCCGCGTTGCGCGCACTTGGCCTGTTCGACGTGCTGGACGTACGCGATCCCGCGCTGCGCGCGTGGCTCGAAGCGCATTGACACGCGCCGGAACTGTCGATCGAGTATCCCGATTCGAGGAGTCACCATGAAAGCAGCAGTCGTGACGGGCGCCGGCGAGCGTCCCGTCCATATGGAATTCGAAGCGCCGCGCGCGATGCCGGGCCATCGCCTGATCGACGTGACGGCGTCCGCGCTGAGCCGGATCGCGCAGGGGCGGGCGTCCGGTACGCATTATTCATCGGAAGGGCGTTATCCGTTCGTCGTCGGCGTCGACGGCGTGGGACGTCTCGACGACGGGCAGCGCGTCTATTTCTTCGGCGCGCCCGCGCCGTTCGGCGCGATGGCCGAGCGCACGATCGTGCCCGATGCGCGGTGCGTGCCGTTGCCCGACGCGCTCGACGACATCACGGCCGCGGCGATCGCGATTCCCGGGATGTCGTCGTGGGCCGCGCTGACCGAGCGCGCCCGGCTCGTCGCGGGCGAGACGGTGCTCGTCAACGGCGCGACGGGTACGTCGGGGCGGCTGGCGGTGCGGATCGCGAAGCATCTCGGCGCCGCGAAGGTGATCGCGACCGGCCGCAACGCGGCCGCGTTGCAGGCATTGCTCGGTGCGGGTGCGGATGCCGTCGTGTCGCTGCAGCAGGACGACGCGCATTTGGCCCGTGCGCTCGAGCCACACTTTCGCGCAGGCGTAGACGTTGTGCTCGACTATTTGTGGGGTGCCAGCGCGCAGACGCTGCTGGTTGCTGCGGCGAAGGCAACGCCCGAAGGCCGCCGGCTGCGCTTCGTGCAGATCGGCTCGATCGGCGGTGCGGATGTGCTGTTGCCGGGCGCGGTGCTGCGCGCGACCGCGATCGAGCTGATGGGCAGCGGCCTCGGCAGTGTGTCGTTGCCGCGCCTGCTGGCCTCGGTGCGCGGCGTATTCGACGCGGCCGGGCCGGCGGGCCTGGCAATCGAGACGCGGGCAGTGCCGCTGGCGGACGTCGGCGTGCATTGGGGCGATACGAGCAGCCTCGTGCGATCGGTGTTCACGATGGGCGAGGGCAGATGAAGAAGCGCGGTGCACCGCGTGGCCGAACGCACGGCGGGCACCGTTTACGCGCGTGATCTCCTCACGCTACCGATGGGTCCGGCGAGCACGCTTCGTGCAACAACCAAGGGAACGGTGGCCCGTCGCGAGCGAACGGGCGACGCGGCGCAGCGACGCACCGCGCGCGCCGCCACCCGCCGCATCAGCCTCAGAACCGCTGCTGAATCCCGGCCGTCACCCCGACCTGCGTGGTGCCGTACCCGTTGACATCGCGCGATACACCGACCTTCTGCCCATGCTGCCCGATCGCGAACGCACCGGCTGCGTACAGCACCGTGCGCTTCGACAGAGCGTATTGCGCGCGCATCGACACGAGCGTCGGATCGGCATCCGTGCCGCCCTTGATGTTCTGGTGATACACGGCGCCGATCAGCGAGAACGTCGGCGTGAACTGATACGAGCCGCCGACCCAGTACATGTCGCTCAACTGGTTCGCGGCGCTCGTGCGATACGTGCGTTTGTAGTTGCGATAGCCGGCCATCGTCTTCAGGTTGCCGAAGTCGTAGCTCAGGCCGGCATGAACCCCCTGGATATAGTTGACCGCATCGGCCGGCGTGACGCTGTCGGCCGCGCCGTTCTGCCGGTCGAACGCGACCACCGCGGCGAACGGGCCTGTTTCGTAGCCGGCCGCGAAGTCGTATTTCGAGCTGGTCTTCATGCTGCCCGGCACGTTGCCGAAGCCGTACAACGCGCCGAACTTGAAGCCGCTGAGTTCACCGTCGTAGCGCACCGCATTCGACGAGCGCGTGAACATGCCGTCCTTGCGACCGCCGGTCGCCATCGACGATGATGCCCATGAATAGTTCTGCGAGTAACCCATCGGGTCGAACGGCATCATGTAGTCGTACGTGACGGTGAAGTTGCGGCCGAGCGTCAGTTCGCCCCATTTGCTTTTCAGGCCGACCGTCGCGCGGCGCGCGAAGATCGAGTCGGGGCCGTCGTCGGACGCGCCGTTTGCGAGGTCGATCCCGCTTTCCAGCCGGAACACCGCCTTCAGCCCGCCGCCGAGATCCTCGACGCCGCGCAAGCCCCAGCGCGACGTGTTCTTGTTGCCCGACTTGAGCTTGACGGAATTGCCGCCTTCCGGCGCCGCGTGGTTCGCGAACTCGATGCCGGCGTCCATGATCCCGTAGATCGTGACCGACGACTGCGCGTGCGCGGCCGGCACGGCGATACAGGCTGCCGCGGCCGAACCGGTGAGGACTACTGTTCGAATGGAACGTTCTACGCGTGACTTCATTTTGACGGTGTCTCCTTGGTTTTTTGGGCGGGTTGAAACAGAAAACGGGTACGCGTCGCGCCGATGCGGGGCGCGAAGGGATGTGTGCGCAAATGCATGCGCGGCGGCGCGCGGGCCGCCGCGACGGGGTCAGCCCGCTTTCGCGAACGCCCAGCAGTCGTTGGCCGGGAATTCGATCCAGTGCTTGCCCGCTGCGCGCGGCACGTGACCGAATGCGCGCAGGCGCATCTCGCCGCAATGGAACAGGTATTCCCAGCGGTCGCCGAGATACATCGACGTGACGAGGTCGGCCTGCAGCCGGTTCGCACCCGGGCCGTCGGCGACCTGCACGCGTTCGAGGCGGATCACGGCCTGCGCGTCCTGGCCCGGCGCGAACGTGTCGCGGGCGAGCGCCTGCAGTTCCCAGCCGTCGCCGGCGAGCGTCACGCGTTCGCCGTCAATGGCCGCGACGCGCGCGTCGATCCGGTTGTTGCTGCCCATGAACTCGGCCGTATACAGCGAGCGCGGCGCGCCGTACAGCTCGGCCGGCGTGCCTTCCTGCTCGATGCGGCCGTTGCGCAGCAGCAGGATGCGGTCGGACATCGCCATCGCTTCGGTCTGGTCGTGCGTCACGCACAGGGCCGACAGCCCGAGCGATACGATCAGCTCGCGCAGCCATGCGCGCGCTTCCTCGCGCAGCTTGGCGTCGAGGTTCGACAGCGGTTCGTCGAGCAGGATCACCGGCGGGTTGTAGACGAGCGCGCGCGCAATCGCGACGCGCTGCTGCTGGCCGCCCGACAGCTGATGCGGGAAGCGTTCCGCGAGATGGCCGAGGCCGAGCTGGTCGAGCGCGGACTGCACGCGGCGCTTCTGTTCGGCCGGTGCGACGCGGCGCAGCTTGAGCCCGTAACCGACGTTGTCGGCGACGGTACGGTGCGGCCACAGCGCGTACGACTGGAACACGAGCCCGAGCGAGCGCTGCTCGACGGGCAGGTCGACGCGTTGCGCGCCGTCGAAGAACACGCGGTCGTCGAGCTGGATGCGGCCGTCGGACGGCTGTTCGAGGCCGGCCACCGCGCGCAGCAGCGTGGTCTTGCCGCTGCCCGACGCGCCGAGCAGGCACACGACTTCGCCGGCCTTCAGTTCGAACGACACGCCCTTGAGGATCGGATTGGTGCCGTAGCTGAGGTGCAGGTCGTCGACGATGAGCTTATCCATGAAGTTTCACTCCGAAACGCAGGGCCACGCCGAGACCGGCGCCGACCATCGCAATGTTGATGACAGAAAGCGCGGCGACCTGGTCGACGGCGCCGGTCGCCCACAGCGACACGAGCAGCGCGCCGATCACTTCGGTGCCGGGCGACAGCAGGTAGACGGCCGTCGAGTATTCGCGCTCGAAGATCATGAAGATCAGGAGCCACGCGGCGAGCAGGCCGAAACGCACGAGCGGCAGCGTCACGTCGAGCGACACGCGGCTGCGCGTCGCGCCGACGCTGCGGCCGGCTTCCTCGAGCTCGGGGCCGACCTGCAGCAGCGCGCTCTGGATGAGCCGCATCCCGTACGCGAGCCACACGACCGTGTACGCGATCCAGATGCTCCACATCGAGTTCTTCAGCTCGCGCAGGCCGGGGACGAACAGGAAGATCCACAGGAACGCGAGACCGGCGAGCAGGCCGGGCACCGCGCGCGGCAGCAGCACCAGGTAATCGAGCAGCTTGGTGGCCCAGTCGGGGCGGCGGTGCCCGGCGAACGCGACGAGCGAGTAGAAGCCGATCGCGAGCGCGCCGCCGATCACGCCGATGCCGAGCGTATTGACGATCGCGCGCACCAGGTTGTCCTGCTCGAACAGTTCGATGAAGTTCGACAGCGTGAGCACCTCGGCGAGCGCGACGCCTTCGCCCCAGTTGGTCACGAACGCGCGCAGCACGATACCCGAGATCGGCACGATCACGGTCAGCATCAGCCACAGCGCGACGATCGCGAGCGCGACCCAGCGCCATACGCCGAGCGGCAGCACCGTCGCGCGGCCGGCCTTGCCCTTCACGGTGACGAAGCGGTTCGCGGTCTTCAGCAGGCGGCGCTGCAGCAGCACGAGCGGGAACGTGATCGCGACGATGCACACCGCGACCGCGGCCATCAGGTGATACGACGGCACGCCGAGCTTGTTGGTCAGCTTGTACAGGTAGGTCGCGAGCACGAGGTGGCCTTCCGGATCGCCGAGCACGAGCGGCAGCCCGAACACCTCGAAGCCGAGGAAGAACACCAGCACGCCGGCGAACAGCAGCGCGGGCATCGTCATCGGCAGGCTCACGTCGAGCGCGACGCGGAACGGGCGGGCACCGGTCACGCGCGCGGCTTCCTCGACGTCCGAGCCGAGGTTGCGCAGCGCGGCCGACGAGTACAGGTACACGTGCGGCACGTGCGTGAGGCCGACGATCATGGTGATCGCGAAAACGGAGTACACGTTCCAGGGCACGCTTTGCACCCCGAACAGTGCCTTGAACCACACCGAGTAGAAGCCGACCGGGCCGGCCGCGACCACGTAGCCGAATGCGAGCACCATCGGCGACACGAACACCGGCGTGAGCAGCAGCGGTTCGAGCCAGCGGCGGCCGGGCAAGTCGGTGCGCACCATCAGGAACGCGAGGATGCCGCCGAGCGGGATCGAGATGAACAGCATCCCGCCGGCGATGATGAACGAGTTCTTCACGGCCGACCAGAAATCGGGATCGCTGAAGACGAAACGGAAGCCGTCGATGCCGAGCGTCTTGTTCGCATCGAAGAACGGCGCGGACAGCAGGCTCTGGAACAGGATGAAGCCGAGCGGCAGCGCGACCGCGATGGTCAGTACCGCGACGACGATCCAGCGCAGCATGCCGGCGAGCGGCTGCAGGCTGCTGACCGGCAGCGCGGGAATCGCATCGCGCGGGCCGGTGGCGGGCGGAACGGCAGGCACCGATCCGCGTGTGCTGGTTGAAAGCATGAGTTCGCCCCTGCGGCCATCCGGATGGCCGCCTCTAGGAAGTCGGTATGGGGAAGGGGCCGCCCGCGCGACGTGGCGGGCGGCCATTGGCCGGCCGAAGCCGGTCAGTGGATCAGCCCTTGATCGCCTGCTGCCATTGCTTCAGGAACGCGAGCCGCTTCGACTGGTCCAGATAGACGAGCAGGCCGGTGCCGATCTGGATCGGCTTCAGCGAATCGCCGAGTTCCTTCGTGAGGCCCGCGGCCGACGTTTCGCCGGTCACGTCCGTGCGGATCGCGTACAGGTTGGCCTGGTTCGCGATCAGCGTCTGGCCGCGTTTCGACAGCAGGTAGTCGACCCACAGCTTCGCGGCGTTCGGATTCTTCGCCTTCTTCGAGATGGTGGTGAGGCGGCTCACGATCTGTGTGTAGTCCTTCGGAAACACGTAGCCGATCGACTTGTCCTTCTTTGCCTTCGCGTACGCGTACGATCCGAAGATGTTGTAGCCGATCAGGTTCTCGCCCGACGAGATGCGCTCCATCATCGCGCCGGTGCTCGACTGCAGCTTCGGGCCGGTCGCGCCGATCGCCTTCACGAGTTCCCACGTGACCTTCTCGTTCAGGTGCGCGTCCTGCGTCAGCGCGTTGAAGCCGACGCCGGATTTCTCGACGTCGTACGTCGTGAGCTTGCCCTTGAACTTGTCCGGTTGCGACGCGAGCAGCTTGATCAGCTCGGCGCGCGTCTTCGGCACTTCGTTTTCCGGGATCAGGCGCTTGTTGTAGACGATCGCGAGCGGCTCGAACGTCGTGCCGTACGCCTGCTTCTGGTACTGCGCCCATTGCGGCAGGTTCGCGCTTTCGGGGGAATCGTACGACGCCATCAGGCCGTCGTTGACGAGCTTGACCTGCAGGTCCATCGCCGAGCTCCACAGCACGTCGGCGCTGGTGCTGCTCGCCGCGTTCTCGCTGATGTAGCGGTTGTACAGCTCGGTGCTGTTCATGTCGTTGTACTCGACCTTCACGCCGTACAGGCTTTCGAAGTCCTTGATCAGCGGGCGCACGAGGCCCGTGTCGGTCGTCGAGTAGACGATCAGCTTGCCTTCCTTCTTCGCGGCGTCGATGACGCCCTGGTAGCTCCCCGGATACCCGGCCGGAACCTGCGCGGCGGCGCTGCCGGCGGCAGTGCCCAGAACGACCGCCAGCGCGGCGGCGAGGTGCTTCGGTGCAAACGGCATGTCTTCCTCCAGTTACGTCCAGTGTTGTTCGAGTGGAGCGGATGTTAATTGCGGCGCACTTTCAGCCCGCTTTCATTTCTGTTCACAATCGTGTCGTTCATGTCATGGATTTCCCGAGGTCGAAGCGGCGGCGGCCGCGCGTTTTGCGGCGCGCGGCACGGTCGGGCAAGCGGGGGCGGCGGGTTGCCGCGGGGCGCGGCACCGATGACGGGCGCGGTTAGGCGGGTTGCGCGAGCAGCTTGCCGAGCAGCCGGCCGCCATGCCGCGCGTGCGCGGCCGTCAGCGCGGAATACCCGACGACGACGCCCGCTTCGCACCGGGCGCTTCGACAGAATCCGCGGATCGGCTGCAATTCGATACCGTCCGCCTGGGCTCGCGCGACATACGTGGCGTCGTCCATCCCGGGCGGCAGCCACAGCACGAAATGAAAGCCCGCGTGCTCGCCGGACACCGTGTACCGCCCGCCCGCGTGTTTCGCCAGCTGGTCGAGCACGATGTCGCGCCGCTGGCGGTACGCGTGACGCGCGGCGCGCAGATGCTTCGCAAAATCGCCGTGGCCGATGAAGCGGGCCAGCGCCAGCTGCGGCGCCACGCCGACCGAGCGCGCGGTCGCATGCCATACGGCCGACAGTGCCGGCCGCAGTTCCGCGGGCACGACCATGAAGCCGATGCGCAGCCCCGAGAACAGCGTCTTGTTGAACGAGCCGCAGTAGATCACGCGATCGCACGCGTCGAGCGATTTCAGCGCGGGCAGCGGGGCGGTCTGGTAGCTGAATTCGCCATCGTAGTCGTCCTCGATGATCCATGCGCGGGTGCGCTGCGCCCAGTCGAGCAGTTCGAGCCGGCGCGACACCGACATCGTCACGCCGAGCGGCGCCTGATGGGCGGGCGTCACGTACGCCGCGCGCGCATCGGGATAGCGGTCCAGCGATTCGGTGTCGATGCCTTCCCGATCGACCGGCACGTCGATCACGGTCGCGCCCGCGATCGTGAAGATCTGCCACGCCGACGCATAGCCGGGGTCCTCCATCAGCACCGTCGCGCCGGGCGCGAGCAGCGTGCGCGCGACGAGATCGATCGAATGGCGGATGCCGGTCGTGATGAAGATGTCGCCGGCGTCGCACGGGATGCCGCGGTATTCCCGCAGGTACGCGGCGATTTCGTCGCGCAGGCTTTCGACGCCTTGCGCCGGCGTGGCCCCGAGGTCGTGCGCGGTCGCGGCAAGCAGGCTGGCCCCGAGCGCCTTCTTCCATTGCTGCATCGGCAGCAGGCCGGGATCGGCAAGCCGCGCGACGAACGGCACGCCCGGGCGCACGCCTTGTTCCGGCGCGGGGGCTTCGGTCGTGCGTGCCGGCGCGGGGTGTGCGCCGGATGGGGGAAGGTGGCTGTCGCGCGATTGCGCCGCCGCGCGCAGATAGCTGTCCGGCACCACCGCGCATACCCGCGACCCCGACCCTTGCGTGCGGGCGATGTAGCCCTCGGAGCACAGCCGGTCGTACGCCGCTTCGACGGTCCCCCGGGCGACGCCCCAGCGCGCGGCGAGGGTGCGGCTCGACGGCAGCGGGCTGTCGCCGGGCAGCAGGCGCTTCAGGATCGCGACGCGCAACGCGTCGGCGATGCACTCCTGCTTCGACTGCGGACTGCCCGCGGACAGCCCGGCCGGGCACGGCAGATCAAGCGGAATCGCGGCTTTGCCTCGCGGCATAGTGGTCTATTCAGTCACGGATTTAATGGCCCTTCAGCTTATATCACTTTGACCTTAGATTGCTGTCGACCCCATCAATCCGACCGGAGACGAGCTCACCGCATGAAAACGCGTTCATTACCCCGGTGGGGCTGGCTGCTCCTGTTGATGCTCGTCGTGTGCCTGCCGCGGGTCACGATCGATGCGTACCTGCCGTCGCTGCCGGCGATGGCGGACGCGCTGCACGGCACCGATGCCCAGTTGCAGCTCACGCTCACCCTGTACATGGTCGGCTACGCGCTGTCGATGCTGGCGTCGGGGCCGTTGTCCGACCGTTATGGCCGCCGTCCTGTCCTGCTCGGCGGCCTGTGCCTCTACGTGGTCGCCAGCGTTGCCTGCGCGTGGTCGACCAGCGTCACGGCGATCGTCGCCGCCCGCATCTTCCAGGCGTTGGGCGGCTGCAGCGGAACGGTGATCGGGCGGGTGATCGTGCGCGAGCGCTTCCCGACCGCGATGCAGGCCACGATGCTGGGCCGCATCTCGGCCGGCATGGCGCTGTCGCCGGTGATTGCGCCGCTGGCCGGCAGTGCGGTGGCCGAATGGCTCGGCTGGCGCGGCGTGTTCGGGCTGCTGGCAGCGGGCGGGCTGGTCGCAACGGCGATGGTGCTGCGCTACCTCCCGGAGACGCGTGAACGCAACGCGCGGCCGGCGCCGGGCGCGGGGCTTCTGCGGACGTACGCGGGCCTGCTGCGCGAGCGCAGTTTCCTGCGCTACTCGCTCGCCATCAGTTTCGCGTACTGCACGTACTACCCGTTCATCGCGGAATCGTCGACGCTGTTCCAGCGGCAACGCGGCGTATCGGGCCCCGTGTATGCGGCGATCTTCGGCCTGACCGTGCTCGGCTACCTGATCGGTTCGAACCTGTTCGCGCGGATCGGCACGCGCTGGAAGGCCGATGTGGTCATCGCGGCGGCGGCGGGCGTCAACCTGGCCAGCGCCGCAGTGTTGTGGATCGGCGGTGCGATCGCGCCGACGGCGGTCGCGGCGCTGGTCGTCCCGATGTTCTTCGTGATGATCGCCGTCGGCATCGCGATTCCGGCCTGCCAGTTCGCGGTGATGCAGCCGTACACGACGATCGCGGGGACGGCGTCCGGGCTGTTCTTCTTTATCCAGATGGCGATCACGGCCGCGTGCGGCGGCGTGCTGGCATGGCTGTCGGACGGCACCGCGCGCCCGATGATCGTCGTCACGGCCGGTGCGAGCGTCGCGTTCCTGGCGGTCGCGGTCGGCCTGCGCGAGCGGCGGCGGGCAGGCGAAAGTTCGCGCTTCGCGACGCGCAACCGGCCCGCCGCCGAGCGCTGAGCGACGGTCGGCCGGTCCGGCCGACGTGCGCCCGAGCCGACGGCGCAACCCGTGTTTCCGCGAGGCGTCGCGATGGAAAGGATCATGTAATGTAGCGGCCTGTCGCTGACCTTACCGGAATCCCCATGCGTGTGCTGCTCGTCGAAGACAATCCGAACCTCGCCCAGTCGCTGAACGATGCGCTAAGCGCGGCGCGCTTCGCGGTCGACCACATGGCGGACGGCGAGGCGGCCGACCACGTGCTGCGCACGCAGGATTACGCGCTGGTGATTCTCGATCTCGGGCTGCCGAAGCTCGACGGGCTGGAAGTGCTGCGGCGGCTGCGCGCGCGCCGCAATCCGGTGCCGGTGCTGATCCTGACCGCGCATGGCTCGGTCGAGGATCGCGTGAAGGGGCTCGATCTCGGCGCCGACGACTACCTCGCGAAGCCGTTCGAACTGACCGAACTGGAGGCGCGCGCCCGCGCGCTGATCCGCCGCAGCCTCGGCCACGAGCATTCGCGGGTCGAATGCGGGCCGCTTTCGTATGACAGTATCGACCGCAGCTTCCATCTCGCGGGCGAGCCGCTGCCGCTCACGCCGCGCGAGCGTTCGGTGCTCGAGGTGCTGATCCTGCGCAACGGCCGCGCGATCAACAAGGAAACGCTGTCGGAGAAGATCTTCGGGCTCGACGAGTCGGTGAACGCCGATGCGATCGAGATCTACGTGTACCGGCTGCGCAAGAAGCTCGAGAACGCAGGAGTCGCGATCGTCACGCTGCGCGGGCTCGGTTATCTGCTGGAAGCGAAGGCGGAGACAGCTGAATGAACCGCCGCCGCGCTCACGATCTTTGCGCGGAACGGGTGGGCGCGTTGACGCGCCATGCCGGATCGACACGTTCACGGCCCGCCAACGACACGCACGCCATTCACGGCCGACCGCGCGGGCGCGGAGCGGCGCGCCGTGCATGCGCCGCCGTGTCCCTTTGGGCGGCCTGGCGGGGGGGCGAGTGACCCGCCCGAACCTGCGCGCGCAGGTCGCGCTGTGGTTGCTGCTGCCGCTGCTCGGCCTGCTCGCGCTCGACTCGTGGCTCACGTACCAGCGCGCGATGAGCGCCGCGCACGTCGCGTTCGACCGCACGCTGTCGTCGTCGCTGAAGTCGATCCGCGAAGGCGTGCGGCTCAACGACGGCGAGATCGAGGTCGACCTGCCGTATCTCGCGCTCGAAATGCTCGAGTCCAGCGACGGCGGCAAGGTCTACTACCTGATCCGCGAGGACAACGGCCACACGATCACCGGCTACCCGGACCTGCCGCTGCCGCAAGGGCGCGACGCAGGCGACGGCGCGCTGTTCGTCACGCGCTACTACGACGTCGTCTATCGCGGCGAGCAGCTGCGGATGGCCGCGCTGCGCATCCCGGTGCACGACGTGCCGACCGCGCAGTCGCGCATCGTGTGGGTGATGGTCGGCGAGACGATCGAGGCGCGCCAGGCGCTCGCGCGCGAGATCCTGGTGGGGTCGCTGCTGCAGGAAGGATTGCTCGTCGTGCTGGCGCTCGGCATCGTGTGGCTCGGCGTCGGGCGCGGGCTGCGGCCGCTGAACCGGCTGTCGGCGACGGTCGCCGCGCGCAGCGAGGACGATACGACGCCGCTCGATACCGGCGCGGTGCCGAGCGAACTCGCGCCGCTCGTCGAGTCGATCAACCAGTACATCGGCCGCACGCAGCGGATGCAGGTCGCGCGGCGCCGCTTCTTCGCGGACGCGGCCCATCAACTGAAGACGCCGCTCGCGGCCGTGCAGGCGGGCGTCGAACTCGCGTTGCGGCCCGACGAGCAGCCGCGCGCGAACGGGCACCTGCGGCGTGCGAACGGGGCGGTGCGGCAGGCCGCGAAGATCGTGCAGCAACTGCTGTCGCTGTCACGGCTCGATTCGGACAGCGGCCATGCGGTCGCGCACAAGCCGGTCGCGCTGCACCGGCTCGCGCGCAGCGTGACGCTCGACTGGTCGCCGGTCGCCCGCGCACGCGACATCGATCTCGGTTTCGAGCACGAGGCCGACCTCGACGTGCACGGGCAGTCCGACCTGCTCGGCGAGATGATCGGCAACCTGATCGACAACGCGATCCGTTATGCGGGCGATCGTGCGGTGATCACGGTGCGCGTATCGCGCGACGGCGAGCACGCGCGGCTCGACGTCATCGACAACGGGCCGGGCATTCCGGCGGACGAACGCGACGCGGTGTTCGAGCGCTTCCATCGCGGCAGCAAGACGCAGACGGTCGAAGGGACGGGGCTCGGGCTGTCGATCGTGCGCGAGATCGCACGCGTGCATCAGGGCAGCGTGACGCTGGCCGATGCGGCCGGTGGCGGGCTGGTCGTGACGATCTGGCTGCCGGCGGCGAACGACGCGACGCCTCGCGCTGCGTGATGGCGATCAGCGATGCGGGAAGCGGTGGCTGTGAGCCGCGGCTTCCCGGCATTGAAAGGGGGCGAGCGGTTCGCCCGCCCGGCTCAATCGCCGAACCCGATTTCCGCTTCCAGCGACTGGCCAACCTCGAGCCACGCGCCCGCGCCCTCGACGACGATCGCATTGATGCCGAACGTCAGCTCGCCGTTGAAATTCGGGTTCGCGCGATAGGTCTGCATCGTGTCGGTCGGCTCGTGCGGCCACGCCGGATCGGGCGCGCCGGTGGCCTGGTCGATCGTCGGCATCGGGCAACGCGTGCACGGCTTCACGAGGCGCAGCCGCACGGGCGTCGCGCCTTCCGTGTCGAGGTGTTCGACGAAATCCTCTTCGAACGCGTCGAGATCCGACACGACGATATTCGGGCGGAAGCGGTTCATCGGGATCGCCGGCGCACCTTTCGCGGCGAGCCGCGCGTTCAGGTCGTCGAGCGACGACTGGCCGATCACGAGCAGCGGGTAACCGTCCGCGAACTGCGTGTGCGTATCGATCTCGCCGGTCCATGTGCGGTTGCAGCCGCGACGCGCGTCGGGCCCGAAGCGCGCGAGCTTCGTGGGCGTGCCGAGGAATTCGGTGAGCCATGCGGCCGTTTCGGCACCCGTGTCGATCGCGTCGACGGTGTCGCGCCACACGGTCGCGGCCATTTTCGGCGTGGCGGGCGATACGTCGCCGTCGAGCGGCGTGCGGATCTCGCGCATGCCCGGCGCGTTCAGCACGAGCGCCTCGCTGTCGAGCGCGGTGCGGATCAGCGCGAGGCGCGGGTGCGTGCGCTGCGTGATCATCTGCCCGGCCGGGTCGGTGATCAGCCAGTGGCGGTCGTACGCGAGGCCCGTTTCGAGCAGTTGCGCGCGCGACAACGCGATGCCGGCGCAGGATTTGATCGGGTAGACGAAGAGTTCGGCGATGGCTGGCATGACGCTGGCTGAGGGCGGATGGCGAGACTGCGATTGTGCCAGATCATGCCGAAGCCGTTTGGGCGGCTGCGCGCCGTCGCGCGGCCGGTCATGCGAGCGGGAAGCCGGACTCGAACGTTGTGCGCACGTCGAGCGGCTGGCGCAGCAGTCCGGCTTTCAGGTAGAAGTCGGCCGTGCGCTGTTGCTCCGCGACGACCGTCGCGTCGATCGGCAGCCAGCGCGTGTGGCGGCGCTCGAACTGCAGCTTCGCGGCCGCCGGCGGAATGCCGATGATGCGCGCGAGTGCGGCGGAATACGCATCGACATGGCGGTACGACCAGGTCTGCGCGCGGACGACGCGCCGCAGGAAATCGTGCAGCACGTCGCGCTTCGCCGCGATCGCCGCGTCGGTCGCCGCGAGGTAGCTGAGGCCCGACCACAGTCCGCGGCCATTGACGAGCACGCGCGCGCGGCCGCTCGTTTCGGCGAGCGCGGTATAGGGCTCCCAGGTCGCCCACGCGTCGATCGAACCGGTTGCGAGCGCAAGCATTGTGTCGGCCGGCGGCAGGAAGCGGAACGACACGGCGTCGGGCGGCAGGCCCGCTACATCGAGCGCCTTCAGCGTGACGAAATGGCCGATCGAGCCGCGCGTGGTGCCGATGCGCTTGCCCTTCAGGTCGGCCGCGCCTTTCAGCGTCGCATCGGGCTGCACGAGCACCGCCGTGCCGTACGGGTCGGAACGGTTCGCGCCGATCACCTTGATGCGTGCGCCCGACGCGAGCGCGAAGATCACCGGCGCGTCGCCGATCGGCCCGCAGTCGACGGCGGCCGCGTTCAGCGCTTCGGCGAGCGGCGCGGCGGCCGGGAACTCGGTCCACGCGATGTCGTACACCAGGCCGTTCAGTTCGCCGGCCGCTTCGAGCAGCGCGCGCAGCCCGCCTTTCTGGTCGCCGGCGCGCAGCAGCGGCCGCGTGCCCGATTGTGCGCGCAGGGCGGCCGGGGCCGCGGCGATCGTGGCGAGGGCGCTCGCTTGTGCGAGGAAATGGCGTCGGGTCGGATTCATCGTGAAGCTCGGTCGGAAGAGAAGTTCAGGGATTCAATCAATGCGGAAGCCCGGCCTGCACATCGCGTACGGGCTCCGTGTCGACGCGCAGCAGCAGCGCAGTCAGCGGATCGCCGG
>NZ_JAAGPC010000124.1:0-25397 GCF_017104595.1 Burkholderia sp. Tr-20390
AGCAGATTCCGGAGCAGGCGAAGGAGCTCGGGATCAGCGAAGAGGAAGTGGTGAAGAAGGTGATGCTCGGCAATACGGTCGACGGCGTGTTCACGACCGTTCAGGACGTCGCGCAGACGGTGCTGTTTCTGTCGGCTTTCCCGAGCGCCGCGCTCACGGGCCAGTCGGTCGTCGTCAGCCACGGCTGGTACATGCAGTGATGCGAGTGCGGGCGGGGTCGCTGCCCGCCGGTGAATGGCAAAAAAAAACGCGCTCCACGGAGCGCGTTTTTCATTTTGGCAGGGCGGGGCCAATGACGGCTGCCGCCTGCTCAAGCCGTGTTACTTCAGGACGGCTGCGACCGCATTGGCGACCACGTCGAGGTTGCGCGTGTTCAGCGCTGCGACGCAGATCCGGCCCGTGCCGACAGCGTAGATGCCGAACTCGTCACGCAGGCGATCGACTTGCGCCGAGGTCAGGCCCGAATACGAGAACATCCCGCGCTGCTCGTTGATGAAGCTGAAGTCGCGATCGACGCCGCTTGCCTTCAGGCGCTCGACGAGACCATTGCGCATCGCGCGGATGCGATCGCGCATTTCACCGAGTTCCTGCACCCACGAAGCGTGCAGTTCCGGCGAAGCGAGCACCGCTGCGACCACGGCGCCGCCATGGGTCGGCGGGTTCGAGTAGTTCGTGCGGATCACGCGCTTCAGTTGCGACAGCACGCGCGTCGCTTCTTCCTTGCTCGACGTGATGATCGACAGTGCGCCGACGCGCTCGCCGTACAGCGAGAACGACTTCGAGAACGACGACGACACGAATGCGTTCAGGTCAGCCGCGGCAAACAGGCGCACGGCAGCAGCATCGGCCTCGATGCTTTCGCCGAAACCCTGGTAGGCCATGTCGAGGAACGGCACGAGGTTGCGTGCCTTCACGACGTCGACGACCTGTTGCCATTGCGCTTCGGTCAGGTCCACGCCGGTCGGGTTGTGGCAGCACGCGTGCAGCACGACGACCGTACCTGCCGCGTAGCTGTTCAGTGCCGACAGCATGCCTTCGAAGTTCACGCCGTTGGTGGCAGCGTCGTAATACGGGTACGCAACGACTTCGAAGCCGGCTGCTTCGAACAGCGCGCGGTGGTTTTCCCAGCTCGGATCGCTGATCGCGACCTTCACGTTCGGGTTCACGGTGCGCAGGAAATCCGCGCCGATCTTCAGCGCGCCCGTGCCGCCCAGTGCCTGGGCCGTGACCACGCGACCTGCCGCGATCAGCGGCGAGTCGTTGCCGAGCAGCAGCTTCTGCACGGCCGCATCGTAGGCGGCGATGCCGTCGATCGGCAGATAGCCGCGGGGCAGGCCGGCTTCGACACGCACCTTCTCGGCTTCACGAACCGCGCGCAGCAGCGGAATCTTGCCTTCTTCGTTCGTGTACACACCGACGCCGAGGTTGACCTTGGTCGGACGCGCATCGGCGTTGAAGGCTTCGTTCAGGCCCAGGATCGGGTCGCGGGGAGCAAGCTGGACAGCGGAGAAGAGCGACATGATGATTCGGCAGTAGTGAAAAGAGGGTCAGGCTTTCAACGGGCGGGGCGGGCGCGGTAGATGGACCGCGCGCGGGCAGGCACGACGCCGGAAAGCGCAGCAGCCTGACATTGTAGCGAATTCACGCAGGCGGGGGCGGCGTTTCGGCGGCGAAATTCGGCCGGGAATCGCGATTTCGGGCGGCCGTCGCGCGTCAGGAGCCGGCAGCAGTTCGCGAGGCCGCGAAGCGCTAGAATGCTTTCTTTGCCCTCGCTCCGGCCGCATTCCATGTCCGAACATAAAGCCGAAACCGGCGACGCGCTCGACGAATCGAAATTCGTGACCTTCGAAGGGTCGCCATTCCAGCTGTATCAACCGTATCCGCCCGCAGGCGACCAGCCGACCGCGATCCAGACGCTCGTCGAAGGGGTCGAGGACGGCCTCTCGTTCCAGACGCTGCTCGGCGTGACGGGCTCGGGCAAGACCTTCACGATGGCGAACACGATCGCGCGGCTCGGCCGCCCGGCGATCGTGTTCGCGCCGAACAAGACGCTCGCCGCGCAGCTCTACTCGGAATTTCGCGAGTTCTTCCCGCGCAACGCGGTCGAGTACTTCGTCTCGTACTACGACTATTACCAGCCAGAAGCGTACGTGCCGCAGCGCGACCTGTTCATCGAGAAGGACTCGTCGATCAACGAGCACATCGAGCAGATGCGGCTGTCGGCGACGAAGAGCCTGATGGAGCGTCGCGACGTCGTGATCGTCGCGACGGTGTCGGCGATCTACGGTATCGGCAATCCGTCCGAATACCACCAGATGATCCTGACGCTGCGCGCCGGCGACAAGCTCGGCCAGCGCGACGTGATCGCGCGGCTGATCGCGATGCAGTACACGCGCAACGAGCAGGATTTCCAGCGCGGCACGTTCCGCGTGCGCGGCGACACGATCGACATCTTCCCGGCCGAACACGCGGAGCTGGCCGTGCGCGTCGAACTGTTCGACGACGAGGTGGAGACGCTGCAGCTGTTCGACCCGCTGACGGGGCGCGTGCGGCAGAAGATCCCGCGCTTCACCGTGTATCCGTCGTCGCACTACGTGACGCCGCGCGACACCGTGATGCGCGCGGTCGAGACGATCAAGGACGAACTGCGCGAGCGCCTCGAGTACTTTCACAACGACGGCAAGCTCGTCGAGGCGCAGCGCCTCGAGCAGCGCACGCGCTTCGATCTCGAGATGCTGCAGGAGCTCGGCTTCTGCAAGGGCATCGAGAACTACTCGCGACATTTCTCGGGCGCGGCGCCCGGCGATCCGCCGCCGACCCTCGTCGACTACCTGCCGCCCGATGCGCTGATGCTGCTCGACGAGTCGCACGTGCTGATCGGCCAGCTGAACGGCATGTACAACGGCGACCGCGCACGCAAGGAAAACCTCGTCAACTACGGGTTCCGGCTGCCGTCGGCGCTGGACAACCGGCCGCTGAAGTTCCCCGAGTTCGAACGCAAGATGCGCCAGGTCGTGTTCGTGTCGGCCACGCCGGCCGACTACGAGAAGAGCGTGACCGGGCAGATCGCCGAACAGGTCGTGCGGCCGACGGGCCTGGTCGATCCGGAAATCGAAGTGCGGCCGGCGAGCTCGCAGGTCGACGACGTGTTGGCCGAGATCAACGCGCGCGTGAAGGCCGAGGAGCGCGTGCTGATCACCGTGCTGACCAAGCGCATGGCCGAGCAGCTCACCGAGTTTCTGGCCGATCACGGGGTCAAGGTGCGTTACCTGCACAGCGACATCGACACGGTCGAGCGCGTCGAGATCATCCGCGACCTGCGGCTCGGCACGTTCGACGTGCTGGTCGGGATCAACCTGCTGCGCGAAGGGCTCGACATTCCCGAGGTGTCGCTCGTCGCGATCCTCGACGCGGACAAGGAGGGCTTCCTGCGCGCGGAGCGCTCGCTGATCCAGACGATCGGCCGCGCGGCGCGGAACGTGAACGGCAAGGCGATCCTCTACGCGGACAACATGACCGAGTCGATGAAGCGCGCGATCGGCGAGACCGAGCGGCGCCGTGCGAAGCAGATCGCGCACAACGAAAAGATGGGCATCACGCCGCGCGGTGTCGTGAAGCGCATCAAGGACATCATCGACGGCGTCTACAACGCGGACGAGGCACGCGCGGAGCTGAAGGAAGCGCAGCAGCGCGCGAAATTCGAGGACATGTCGGAAAAGCAGCTCGCCAAGGAAATCAAGCGCCTCGAGAAGCAGATGGCCGACTACGCGAAGAATCTCGAGTTCGAGAAGGCCGCCGCGACCCGCGACCAACTTGCGCTGCTGCGTGAGCGTGTGTTCGGCGCGAACGTCGGCGATCACGTCAACGGCGGCCGGTAAATCTTTCCAAGCGTCACCGAAACCCTGCGGTAACGAACCTGTAAGCCTTGTCGGATCAGGGGTTTACACGGCTCTCCGTTTGTTCCGAAACAGGTTCGGTGCTAAACTTCGTGATTATTGAGAATTGTTCGCATTAACGTTCTTTGTCGCGTTAGTGTTTTCAGTGGGCCGGCTGGCGGTCGGTCCGCATGGTTCCAGATCAAATAACAAGGAGTGTCCATGTTGGGTTCTTCGTTCATCCGCACGACGGTTGCGGTAGCGGCGGCGCTTGCCGCGATGTCGGCCTCGGCTGCCGAATATCCGATCGGCAAGCAGCAGATCCAGGGCGGCATGGAAATCGGCGCGGTGTACCTGCAGCCGATCACGATGGACCCGGAAGGGATGATGCGCAAGGCGTCGGATTCCGACATCCACCTCGAGGCCGACATCCATGCGGTCAAGAACAACCCGACGGGTTTTGCGGAAGGCGACTGGATGCCGTACCTGCAGGTCACGTACAAGCTGACGAAGCAGGGCGACACGAAGTGGAAGGCTGAAGGCGACCTGATGGGCATGGTCGCGAGCGACGGTCCGCACTACGGCGACAACGTGAAGCTGAACGGCCCGGGCAAGTACCACCTGACGATGGTCGTCAAGCCGCCGATGCAGACGGGCCACATGGCGTTCGGCCGTCACATCGACAAGGAAACGGGCGTGGGCGCATGGTTCAAGCCCATTACCCTCGAGTACGACTTCCCGTTCGCCGGTATCGGCAAGAAGGGCGGTTACTGATCGGTGGCATCACGAACGGCGCGCTTCGGCGCGCCGTCGGCGTAGAGAACCCAGAATGAAAATTCCCCAGAAAATCGTTGCCGCAGCCGCTGCGTTGTGGCTTGCCGGCGCAGCGTACGCTGCCGATCTGCCGACGTTCAAGCTCGAGATGACGGACGGCAAGCTGAATCCCGCCCGCATCGAAGTGCCGGCCGGCCAGCGTTTCAAGATCGAGATCAAGAACACCGGCAAGGGCGCCGCCGAATTCGAGAGCGTGCAACTGCGCAAGGAGAAGGTGCTCGCGCCGGGCGCCGATTCATTCGTGGTCGTCGCACCGTTGTCACCGGGTGAATACAAGTTTTTCGACGATTTCCACCAGCAGGCGCAGGGCGTGATCGTCGCGAAGTAATGCGTTTTATCTGCGCGCGGGCGTACCTGCCCGGTGTGCCGCGCGTCAGGAGGTATCGATGGGTCAGATCTTGTTCATCGTCTGGCGGGAGAGCGTCGAAGCGCTGCTCGTCGTCGGCATTCTCTATGCATGGCTGAAAAACGGCGACGACGACGCGCGCCGCGGCCTGCCTTTTCTCTGGGCCGGCGTCGGCGTCGGCTTGCTGATGGCCGTCGGCCTTGGTGCCGCACTGGTCGGTTTCACCGAAGTGCTGTCCGGCGACGCGCAGGACTACTTCCAGACCGCCATGGTGCTGATCGCATGCGTGTTGATCGTGCAGATGGTGCTGTGGATGCGCCGGCATGGTCGCACGCTGAAGCGCGACATGGAGCAATCGCTGCAGCAGAGCACGCGCGATTCGAACTGGTGGGGTGTCGCGGTGCTGGTCGCGCTTGCGATCGCGCGCGAAGGCAGCGAGACGGTGATCTTCCTGTACGGTCTCGGTTTCGGCCAATCGGGTCACGTCGACGGCAGCCAGATGCTCGCGGTCGTGATCGGCCTCGGCCTCGCGTTCCTCACGTTCTATCTGCTGCAACTCGGCGGCAAGTACTTCTCGTGGCGGCATTTCTTCCGCGTCACCGAAGTGATGCTGCTGTTCCTCGGCGCAGGCCTGTTCCAGACGGGCGTCGACAAGCTGATCGACAAGGAAATCCTGCCGCTCGGCATTTCGCAGGTGTGGGACACGTCCGCGATCCTCGATGATTCGGGCACGTTCGGCTCGCTCGTCGCCACGCTGACCGGCTATCGCGCTCATCCGGCGCTGACCAACCTGGTCGCGTATGCGGTGTACTGGGCGGTGGTCTGGCTGCTGATGAAGCGCGCGAGCCGTCGTCCGGCGGTTGCGGCAGGTCGCGCGGCATGAGCGTTGTCGCCGCAGCCAAGCAGGGCTGGCTCGCGCAGGCCGGCCAATGGATGCAGCGCCACGGTGCGCTGATCCGCGGCATCCAGTGGGCCGTCGTCGCCGTCTATGCGTTCCTGATCATCGTGCCGGCGGTGTTGCCGCTGCCGGACGACTCCGCACACCTGTGGAACAACCTCACGCTGATCGCGCAATTCACGTTCTGGGGCATCTGGTGGCCGTTCGTGCTGCTGTCGATGGTGATGCTCGGCCGTGTCTGGTGCGGCGTGCTGTGTCCGGAAGGTGCGCTCACCGAATTCGCGAGCAAGTTCGGCCGCGGCGGCCCGATTCCGCGCTGGATGCGGTGGGGCGGCTGGCCGTTCGTCGCGTTCGGGCTCACGACGATCTACGGGCAGATGGTGAGCGTGTACCAGTACCCGCTCGCGGTGCTGTTCGTACTTGGCGGCTCGACCGTCGGCGCGATCGTGATCGGCGTGCTGTACGGCCGCGAAAAGCGCGTGTGGTGCAAGTACCTGTGTCCGGTCAACGGCGTGTTCGGGCTGCTCGCGCGGCTCGCGCCGATGCGCTACAAGGTCGACGAGGATGCATGGCGCCGGTCGTACAAGAACGGCGAGCATGGGCATCGCGTGATTCCGATCAACTGTGCGCCGCTCGTGCCGTTGCGTAACATGAAGGGCGCGGCGGACTGCCACATGTGCGGCCGCTGCAGCGGGCACCGGGATGCGATCTCGCTGTCGTTGCGCTCGCCGTCCGACGAGGTCGTGAACCTCGGCGCGCAGCAGGCGAACCCGTGGGACACCGCGCTGATCCTGTACGGCCTGCTCGGCGTCGCGATCGGTGCGTTCCACTGGACCGTCAGCCCGTGGTTCGTGCAGATCAAGCAATGGCTTGCGGGCTGGCTGATCGACCATGACATCACGTGGCCGCTCGAGACCAATGCGCCGTGGTTCCTGCTCACGCACTATCCGGATCGTAACGACGTGTTCTCGTGGCTCGACGGCGGGCTGGTCATCAGCTACATCGTCGGCACGGGGCTCGTGTACGGCACGGCACTGCTGGTGCTGCTGGCCGGCGCGACGCTGATGCTCGGCCGCTTCGATCGCGTGCGGCTGCATCATCTTGCACAGGCGCTGATTCCGATTGCGGGCGCGGGTGTGTTCCTTGGCCTGTCGGCCACGACACTGTCGCTGCTGCGTGCCGAGCATGTGCCGCTCGGCTGGGCGACCGATGTGCGCATCGCGATCCTGGTCGGCGCCAACGCATGGAGTGCGTGGCTCGCGTGGAAAGTGACGGGGCGTTATGCGGGCTGGCCGCGCCGGCTTGCGGCGTTCGCGTGGTTCGCCGTCGCGCTTGCCGTCATCGACAGCGCGTGGTGGTTGATGTTCTGGGGTTTCTGAAGCGGATCGCGTGCCGCTTCGGCGGTCACGCAGCGACGCGGTAACGAACCTGGGCGGCATGCTTCACGCATCGGGCGCCCCAAAAAAAGCGACACGTCGAAGGACGTGTCGCTTTTTTTCTTCCTTGTGCGAGAACCAAAAAAGTGGCTTGGCTTGCTGCAACGGCTGCTTGAGTGTGTTTGCACGAAGGGGTCTAGATCTCGCGTGCAAGCCGTTACGCTGGCTACTGCCCAACACCTCTCAGGGAGGTGGTCCCCACAATACTCTGTCTTACTTCGTCAGGATCAGTTTGCCGAGCCGTGTGGCGCGCAACTGATAGGTCTCTCCGTTATGCGCGATGCTGACGTGGCTTTGGCCTTGCAGCAGCGCATCGCTGCTGACGACCCGCGTGCCTGCTTCGCGGTTGCCGGCGGGTTTCGCCGGCGTGGTGACCGCTGCCGTCTTCTGACGGCTGCTGCCTGCGGTGCCGGTCGTGCGGCGCAAGGTCAGCGTGGTCGGGGTCGGGCGCATGGTGTCGGTCATTCGGTTGATCGGTGACTGTCGATACGATGGAATGAATTCTAAATGATAACTATTCCCATTTACAAAAACTCTTTATCGATCGAAACGACGAACCTGATAGCTTGAATCAAAGGGGCGGCCCGCGGGCCGCCATCGGGCTCAGTGCAGCGGATCGGGGTCCTTGCGGCCCTGCGCGTATTCGCGAATCAGGCGGACGGTGTCGATATCCGACGTGCGGTACGCCTCCTTGACGATCCCGTGCGTCTGACGCGCGTCTTCGCTGTCGTCCGTGACGACCAGCGTCGTGCGGTATTCGAAACGCAGGAACAGCTCGTGATCGTCGCGTTCCTCGATCGTCATCGTCAGCGAGCCGCCGATCTCGCCGTCGGCGGCGAGGATGTCGTAGCGAACCTGCTGGTTCGGTGTGAACGTGACGTGGTCGCGCACGGTCGCGTGACCGTAGTGCAGCTCACGTTCGAGCGTCGTGTCCGTCCGTTCGTGGACGACACAGCTGTCGAGGCCGAGCACGAACAGTTGCGGCTGTTCGGCGCGCAACACGAGACCTTCCCAGAGCTGGTCGCGGGTGAGGGTCGGCACGGCCGGATCGTCGGAATTGATCTGGATCAGATGTTCGAAGTTCAAGGGGACGGGTTCCTTCTGGTGGCGGGCGGCCACGTGGTTCAAGAAGTCATTGTGACGCAAAACGGGCGGTTTCGCGGCACCTGCGCACCCGTCCGTGCGTCATGCTTCGATGCGCCCCATGCGACCGGCCTGGTAGTCGACGACCGCCTGCCGGATCTCTTCCTCGGTGTTCATCACGAACGGCCCGTAGCGGACGATCGGCTCGTTGAGCGGCACGCCGCCGATCAGCAGCAGGTCGAGCGGCGTGTCGCCGGCGGCGAACGTGACGGTGTCGCCGTCATCGCAGTACACGACCATGTGTCGTGCGTCGACCGCCTGCCTGGCGGGCCCGTAGAGGCCCGTTCCGTCGATCGGATAGGCGAACACACGATAGCCTGCCGGGACGGTCTGCGTGACCGATGCGCCCGGTTGCAGCGTGAAATGCTGGTAGAGGATCGGTGTGCGTGTCTCGATCGCGGCGCGGACGCCGAACGCTTCGCCGGCGATCACGCGCACCCGTGCGCGGCCGTCAGGTGAGGTCGCGGTCGGGATGCGGTCGGCGGGGATCTCCTGGTAGCGCGGCGCGATCAGCTTGTCGCGGCGCGGCAGGTTGACCCACAGTTGGAAACCGTGCGAGCGGCCGCCCGTTTGCGCGAATTCCGGGTCCGGCATTTCGCTGTGCACGACGCCGGCGCCCGCCGTCATCCATTGCACGTCGCCCGGGCCGAGCGTGCCGGCATGGCCGGACGAGTCGCGATGGCGGAAGCGCCCGTCGAGCGCGTAGGTCACGGTCTCGAAGCCGCGATGCGGATGGTCGGGGGCGCCCTTGGCTTCGCCGGGCGCGTAGTCGACGGGGCCCATTTCGTCGAGCAGCAGGAACGGATCGAAATCCATCAGCAGTCGGGTCGGGAACGGGCGGTGAACCACGAAGCCGCCGCCTTCGGTCGTGCGAAGCGCGGGGTAGGTGCGGTCAAGCGAGCGAGCGGTCGTCATGCGGAAGCCCTCGAAATCAACGGAATAGCGTTATTTTTGAAACATAGCGCTATTATATTGGGCGTTTTACCGTTCAATTCGCGAAGGTTCGCAATGGATTGTTCTGAAATTGGAACGATGACATGAATATCGATGCACATAACCTGAACGACCTCATGTACTTTTCGCAGGTCGTCGAACATGGCGGTTTCTCGGCCGCGGAGCGCGTGCTGGGCATCTCGAAATCGCGCCTGTCGCGGCGCCTGACCGAACTCGAGGCGGCGCTCGGCGTGCGTCTGCTGCAGCGCTCCACACGCAAGCTCGCGCTGACCGAGGCGGGGGAACTGTTCTACCAGCATTGCCAGGCGATGCTGGCCGAAGCGCAGGCGGCGATGAACGCGGTGCAGCAGTTGCGCTCATCGCCGCGCGGCTCGGTGCGCGTCAGCGTGCCCGTGACGCTGTCGCAGACGATGCTGTCGCGCATCCTGCCCGAATTCCTGCGTCGCTATCCCGAGGTGAAGGTGCACGTCCGCGTGACGAATCGCGTGATCGACCTGTTCGAGGATTCGATCGACGTCGCGCTGCGCGTGCGCTCGGAGCCGCCGCAGAACGCGAACATCGTCGTGCGGCCGCTGTGGCGCACCGAGCAGATGCTGGTCGGCGCGCCGAGCCTGCTGAGCCAGAATGCGCCGCCGCTGGTACCGGACGACCTGAGCGGCTTCGAGACACTCGATACGCCGAGCGTCGACGGGCGGCACGTGTTCAACCTGATCGCGCCGGACGGAACGCGTCACGTGCACGAGCACGACCCGCGGCTCGTGACGGCCGACCTGATGACGATCCGTGAAGCCGTGCTCGACGGCCTCGGCATCGCGGCATTGCCGGAGATGATGTACGGCAACGCGCTGAGGGCGGGGCAACTGTCGCCGGTGATGCCGGGCTGGACGTTGCCGGTGCCGCAACTGTACGCGGTGTTCGTGTCGCGACAGGGGATGCCGCCGGCGGTGCGTGCGTTCGTCGACTATCTGGTCGAGAAGCTCGATCATGGCGCCTACCAGGATCCGGGGTGCCCCGAACGCGCGAAGAAGGAAGCGGCGGCCGATGTTTCGGCGACCTGAACACGACGCGCACGGCGACGCAAATTTGTTTTGTCATTGAAGCGTCGCCTGCAATCGCAAGTTTCAATCGCCGGAACCTTGAATGCGCGTGCATGCGGGCCTATATTGAAATCCCATTTCGTGAAGGAAGTTCTGAGCGAAATCAGGTGGCCGCATATATTGTGAGCCAGATAGGGCAGAACGCGCAGTCCGTGCAGACCACGGCAGAGTCGCATTTGCGTTGCTCGAGGCGCAACCGATACCGCCAAAGAGCCCGCCGCCCGAAGGCGCCCGCGTGCGCATGAAAAAAGGCCTTCATCTGGCGATGAAGGCCTTTTACTTTGTGCGCGGCCGGCGAGGCGCGGCCGGCGAGGCGCGGCCGGCGAGGTGCGGCCGGCAAGGCGCCGGCGATGCGTTACCGCAAGACGTGCGCGCGTTACTTCGCTTTCGCGCCCGGCTCCGTCACGAAGCCGAGCTTCGTCAGGCCGCCTGCCTGCGCATCCGACATCACTTCCGCGACGTGTTCGTACGCGACCTTGCGATCCGCGCGAAGGTGCAACTCCGGCTGCGGCGTGCGCTTTGCCGCTTCCGCGATGCGTTCCTGCAATTGTGCGCGCGTGACCGTGTGGTCGTCCCACAGGATCGTGCCGTCACCCTGGATCGCGACGTCGACCGTCTGCGGTTTTTCGTCGACGGGCTGGCTGCTGGCGTGCGGCAGGTCGATCTTCACCGCATGCTGCATCGCCGGGATCGTCACGAGGAAAATGATCAGGAGTACGAGCATGACGTCGACGAGCGGCGTCATGTTGATCTCGCTCATCACTGCATCGTCGTCATCGTCGCTGAAACCGGTGTTCATTGCCATGGTTCACCCCGCCTCAGCTGGCGCGCGTCGCGAGACGCAGGCCGTCGCGCGTCGACGACGAGGCCAGGCTCGCGCCCGTCACGAAATACGCATGCAGACCGTGCGCGAAGCGACGCAGCTTGCTGACGACACCCTTGTTCGCGCGGGTGAGTGCGTTGTAGCCGAGCACGGCCGGGATCGCGACGAACAGGCCGAAGGCGGTCATGATCAGCGATTCGCCGACCGGGCCCGCGACCTGGTCGATCGACGTCTGGCCGGATGCGCCGATCGCGAGCAGGGCGTGGTAGATCCCCCAGACCGTGCCGAACAGGCCGACGAACGGCGCCGTGCTGCCGATCGACGCGAGGATCGCGAGACCGCTCTGCATGCGCGAGATGCCTTCGTCCATCGTGTCCTTCAGGCAGCGCGTGACCCAGTCCGACACGTCCATGCGATCGTGCAGGTGCGGTTGCGTCTGGTGGTGATGATCGGCGGCTTCCTTGCCCGACAGCGCGAGCGCGAGGAACGGGTTGTCGTTCGGCGTCGATGCGGCGAGGCCGAGCTTCTTGACGCCGTCGTCGAAGTTGTCCGAATGCCAGAATGCCTGTTCGGCGTTCTTCGTCAGGCGGTTCAGGCGGATCACGTTCCAGCCCTTGATGACGATCACGATCCACGACAGGACCGACATCACGAGCAGCGTGATCGCGATGGCGCGCGTGACGAAATCACCTTGCGCCCAGACGTGCGCGATACCGTAGCTTTGCATTTTCTTGTTTCCTTTGAATCTACCGAATATGACGGGTTAGTCGTCAAGCGTGAAGTTGAAGGGCAGCGTATGGGCGGCGCGGATCGCCTGGCCGTTCTCGATATACGGCGGGCAGGTGCTGGCGCGCGTCGCGTCGAGCGCGGCTTCGTCGAGACGCGGGTAGCCGCTGCTCTTCTGCAGCTGGACGCTTTCGATCTTGCCCGTCACGCCGATGATGAAGTGAACATAGGCCGTGCCCGTTTCGCCGCGACGGCGCGACATCGACGGATAGGTCGGCTTGACGAAATTGCAGGTGAGCGCCGACACGTTCTTCGGCGCGCTGACCTGCATCGTCTCGCGCGCCGGGCCGGGTGCAGCAGCCGGTGCAGCAGGCGCCGGCGCGGCCGGAGCCGGTGTCGGGTCGGCCACTGCCGGCGCGGGCGTCGGCGACGGTGCCTGCGAGACGGGTTGAGGCGTCGGGACCGCCTTCTGCACCGGCTTCGGCTCGACCTTCGGCTTCACGCGCGGCGTGGGCTTGGGCGGCGTGGGCTGCTGCGCGGCCGACTGGACCGCGACCGGCTGGGCAGGAGGGGCAGGCGGAATGAGCTGCGCGGTGATCGACTGAACCTCGATCTCCTTCGGCGGCGGCGGCGCGTTGCGATGGAGCCAGGCGGCCGTCAGCATGATCGCATGTGCGGCAAGCACACCGACCGCGACGACGATCACTCGGGGATTCATACGTGGTGCAGCCGGCACGGCGCCGGCAGGAGCGAGATGCGAAGCCTGCATGTTAGCTTGAAAGAACGATGTCGCACCCGGGGCGCGGCGGGTGAATCGGCATCACTTGCGGAAGATCAGCAGCGAGATGCAAACGGTGGTCACAAATCCGATCAGCAATTCCATGACAGGCTCCTTGGCAGGTAAGCCGCTGGCTCGCGCAGACGGTGGCTTGCTGACGGTCAAAACAAAAAATGCGGCCTGGGCCGCATGCGCACACTCGGCGCCGGTCAGGCGGCCTTGCGTTCGTAGAACGTGACCGGGATCGGGTGAGCGTGATGCTCGACACCGCACCGGCTCGCGCAGACGCCTTGTTCGGCCATGAGGTCGCGTACGGACTCCTCGCACTTGCCGCAGCACGTGGCCACGCCAAGCTCGAACTGGAGTTCATCGAAAGAGTTCACGCCCTCTGCGAGGGACGCGCGAATCTTGCGATCGGAAACAGACTTGCACACGCAGACGATCATGATGAGTTGCGATAGCTAACGGTAATGCGAATTATTATCATTAAATTTGTGGACGTTGACAAGCCTGGGGCAGGCTTTTTTTAAGGGCATCGGACCCTTGAAACGTCGGGAGGGTGGAGCGGTACGCGGAAGAGGGCGTGCCGGGCGGTATCAGGCGGTCGCGCAGGCGCGCGCGTTCGGCGAGGAAATGGTGACGGATTCGACCGGCGCAGCGAGGCCGAGCAGCGTCGAGGCGAGCACCTGCAACTGGCGGCCGTCGCTGGTCGAGCAGAAGCGGGGCGGTGCCGCGCGCGTGCCGGCCGGTGCGCGCAGGTGGCGTTCGTCGAGCACCCGCACGAGCTGGCGCGCGATCGCGTCGCTGGTGTCGACGAGCGTCAGGCGCTCGCCCACAAGGTCACGAATCGTTTCCGTGAAGAACGGGTAATGCGTGCAGCCGAGTACCAGCGTATCGGCGCCGTCGTCGAGCATCGGCTGCAGGTAGCTGTCGAGCAACGCGCGCAACGCGGGCGAATTCGTATCGCCGCGCTCGATGGCCTCGACGAGCCCGTGGCCGGGCTGGCAGATGAAGCGGCGGCCGGCGCCGTAGCGGTCGAGCAGCGCCTGGAAGCGCGGGCTGTTCAGCGTCGACTGCGTGGCCAGGACACCCGCGACGCCGCTCGCGGACACGGCGGCGGCGGGCTTGATGCCCGGCTCGACGCCGACGAGCGGCATCGACAGATGTTCGCGGACCGTGGCGATCGCACGTGCGGTCGCCGTGTTGCACGCGATGACGAGCGCTTTCGCCCCTTCGCGGGCCAGCCACTCGCCGATTGCCAGCGTGCGTTCCGTAATGAACGCCTCGTCGCGCGGACCATACGGCGCATGGTGCGAATCGGCGACGTAGATGAACGATTCGTCGGGCAGCTGCGCGCGCACGGCGCGCAGCACCGACAGGCCGCCCAGCCCTGAATCGAAGATGCCGATGGGCGCGACGGTCGTGGCCGTCGCAGGAATAGCGGAAGGTGTCGACATGAACGGGCTGGGGGCGGTAACGGGAAGCGTGGAGCGAGTTTACTCCGGCGACCCCATCATCGTTTGCTGGTAGTTCTGCAGGCCGACCTTGCCGATCAGGTCGATCTGCGTTTCCAGCCAGTCGATGTGCTCTTCGGTGTCGTCGAGGATCTTTTCGAAGATCTCGCGCGACACGTAGTCACGCACCGATTCGCAGTAGGCGATCGCTTCCTTGCAGGTGGACTGCGAGATCTGTTCGAGCTTCAGGTCGCACTTCAGGATCTCTTCGGTTTCCTCGCCGACGAGCAGCTTGTGCAGGTCCTGCAGGTTCGGCAGGCCGTCGAGCATGAAGACGCGCTCGATCAGCCAGTCGGCGTGCTTCATTTCGCCGATCGACTCGTCGTACTCGTGCTTGCCGAGCTTCTCGAGGCCCCAGTGCTTGTACATGCGCGCATGCAGGAAGTACTGGTTGATCGCCGTGAGTTCATTCTTCAACTGGGCGTTCAGATATTCGATGACTTTCTTGTCGCCTTGCATGGCTTGTTCCTTGTTCAGTGGGGCTTCAGAAACCGAACGATAATCGCTCGAACGAGAAAAGCCAAGCCTCGAAGCCTTGCCGGGCCTGCCTTTTGCGTGTAATGAGAATCAGCCTCGAACAACCGGCCACACACAATAATGAGAATGAGAAGTAAAAAGGCCGGACTCGCGTCCGGCCTTTCGTTCGATCGCGCTTAAGCGGCTGCGACCGGGATCTTGCCGATCTTCGCTTGCCACTCCTTCGGACCGGTCTGGTGCACCGACGTGCCCGACGAATCGACGGCGACCGTCACCGGCATGTCCTGCACGTCGAACTCGTAGATCGCTTCCATGCCGAGGTCTTCGAACGCGAGCACCTTCGCACCGCGGATCGCCTTCGACACGAGATAAGCCGCGCCGCCGACGGCCATCAGGTAGGCCGCCTTGTGCTTCTTGATCGCGTCGATCGCGACCGGGCCGCGCTCGGCCTTGCCGACCATCGAGATCAGCCCGGTTTGCGCGAGCATCGTCTCGGTGAACTTGTCCATGCGCGTGGCCGTCGTCGGGCCTGCCGGGCCGACCACTTCGTCGCGGACCGGATCGACCGGGCCGACGTAGTAGATCACGCGGTTCGTGAAGTCGACCGGCAGCTTCTCGCCCTTCGCGAGCATGTCGGCGATGCGCTTGTGTGCAGCGTCGCGGCCGGTGAGCATCTTGCCCGACAGCAGCAGCGTCTGGCCCGGCGTCCAGCTCGCGACTTCTTCCGGCGTCAGCGTGTTCAGGTCGACGCGCTTGCTGGTTTCCGTGTTCGGTTCCCAGTTGACCTTCGGCCATGCGTCGAGCGACGGCGCTTCAAGCTTGGCCGGGCCCGAGCCGTCGAGCACGAAGTGCGCATGGCGCGTCGCCGCGCAGTTCGGGATCAGCGCGACCGGCTTCGATGCCGCGTGCGTCGGTGCCGCCATGATCTTCACGTCGAGCACCGTTGCCAGGCCGCCGAGGCCCTGGGCGCCGATGCCGAGTGCGTTGACCTTCTCGTGCAGTTCGACGCGCAGTTCCTCGACCCAGTCCTTCGGGCCGCGCGCGATGATTTCCTGGATGTCGATCGGCTCCATCAGCGATTCCTTCGCCATCAGCATCGCCTTTTCGGCGGTGCCGCCGATGCCGATCCCCAGCATGCCGGGCGGGCACCAGCCCGCGCCCATCGTCGGGACCGTCTTCAGCACCCAGTCGACGATCGAGTCGGACGGGTTCAGCATCACGAACTTCGACTTGTTCTCCGAGCCGCCGCCCTTCGCCGCGACCTGCACGTCGACCTTGTCGCCCGGCACGATCTCGTAGTGGATCACGGCCGGCGTGTTGTCCTTCGTGTTCTTGCGGGCGCCTTCCGGCGGATTGACGATCGACGCGCGCAGTACGTTGTCCGGGTGCGTGTAACCGCGGCGCACGCCTTCGTTGATCATGTCGGTGAGGCCCATCGTCGCGCCGTCCCAGCGCACGTCCATGCCGACCTTCACGAAGATCGTGACGATACCGGTGTCCTGGCAGATCGGGCGCTTGCCTTCCGCGCACATGCGGCTGTTCGTGAGGATCTGCGCGATCGCATCCTTCGCGGCCGGGCTCTCTTCCAGTTCGTACGCGCGGCCGAGGGCCTGGATGTAGTCGAGCGGATGGTAGTAGCTGATGTACTGCAGCGAATCCGCGATGCTCTGGATCAGGTCTTCCTGTTTGATGACGGTCATGGCTGAGACTCTGTGGGGACAGTGGGGAATGCGTTTATGCGTTGACGGCTGCGTCGGCCGGCTTGCGGGGCTCGTTCGCCGCGGGCGCGTGCGCGCCGTGGGCGTGCGGCTCGTGGAAATGGGCCGGGTGCGTGTGCGTCGTCAGGCGGTCGACCCACGCCATCACGAGCGCCGACACCAGGAACGACACGTGGATGATCACCTGCCACATGATCGCGTGCATCGTGTGCTGGTCGGGGTTGATGAACGTCTTCAGCAGGTGGATCGACGAAATGCTGATCAGCGCCATCGAGAGCTTGACCTTCAGCACGCCCGCGTTCACGTGGTCGAGCCATTCGGGCTCGTCGGGGTGGCCCTCGATGCCGAGGCGCGACACGAACGTCTCGTAACCGCCGACGATCACCATGATCAGCAGGTTCGAGATCATCACCACGTCGATCAGGCCGAGCACCGCGAGCATCACGCTGATTTCGTCGAGGCTCGTCGCATGCGACAGCAGGTGCCAGACTTCCTTCAGGAACAGGAACACGTAGACGGCCTGCGCAACGATCAGGCCGAGGTAAAGCGGAACCTGGAGCCAGCGGCTCATGAAAATCAGCGCGGGAAGCGGGCGAAGCGGGCGACGCGCGGGGCGGCCGGGCGAATGCGGGGCAGACATGGTGGACAGTCGGGCGCGGTGCGCAGGTATCGGGGGTAATCTTGAAAAGGCGCGCTATTGTAACGCGTCGGCCGGCGCGACTGCAGTGACGCGCCGGCGCTGCCGGGGACGGATCAGGAGGCGGCGGCCGGCACGCGTTTCACGCGCAGGCTGGCGAGCACGATGCCGGTGACGACGCACGCGAGCGCGATGCCGTGGGCGAGCGTCGGGCGCTCGCCGAGGCACGCGATGCCATACGCGGCGGCCGCGACCGGCAGCACCGCGCTGAACACGCCGGCGAGGCTGCCCGGCACGTGCCGGATGCCTTTCATCCACAGCCAGAACGAGAAGATGCTGGCCGACAGGCCATACCAGACGACGAGCGCCCAGGTGCCGGCCGGCACGCTCGCGTAATCGAAATGCCACATGGCCGTCGCGCCGAGCGGCAGCATCAGGCACAGGCCGAACAGGTGCGTGTACGCGCAGATGTCGATTGGCGCGAGCGTCTGCGTGAGGCGGCGCGACAGGATCACGTAGATCGATTCGCAGCACACCGCGCCGAGGATCAGCAGGTTGCCGGTCAGCGACGACGTGCCGTGCCCGGCCGCGCTGGCGTTCGCGAGGTTGATCGTCACGACGCCGGCGATCGCGAGTGCGATCGACACGAGCGCACGGCCGTTCGGTTTTTCACGCAGGATCAGCCACGCGAACAGCGCGACGATCGCCGGGATCGTGCTGGTGATCACGCCTGCCGCGACCGCGCTCGTGCGCTGCACGCCGTTCAGCATCAGCAGCGTGAACATGAAGGTGCCGAAGAACGCCTGCAGGAACAGGTTCAGCCATTCGCCGCGCTTGACCGTGCGCATTTTCACCGGGCTGAACAGCGGCCACAGCACGGCGATCGCGATCACGAAGCGCAGCGTGGCGAGGATGGCGACGGGGACGAAGACGACGATCGATTTACCGATACCGACGTTGCTGCCGACGAACAGCATCGACAGCACGAGAAAGAAAGCGTAGCGATTCAAGCTGGAATCCGGAAGGCGAGTTCAGTTAGGATTGTAGGGTCGCGCTCGTTACAGCGTAAAGCTGCACGCGGGCGCCGCCCAAAGGGCGAAACGGCCGTGCCGCGTAAGTGACGGGTAAGTTCGAGCGCTTATCGTGGAAACTGTCGGGTCGCCCGGTCGCCATCGTGTGACGTGGTGCGGCGCAGCATCGCGCAGCGGCCTTCGGGCCGTGCGCGGGTGGTGGGTAGGAGACAGCGGCGCGCTTGCGCCGGCCAAGACGCGCGGCGCGCACGATCGCGCCGCCATGCAGAGGATTCATGTTCACCAAGGGGTAGTCGATGTCTGCGATTGAATCGGTTCTTCACGAAACCCGTCAGTTTGCGCCGCCCGCGGCGCTCGAACAGGCGGCGACCATTTCCGGCATGCCGGCCTATCGTGCGCTCGCCGCCGAAGCCGAAAACGATTACGAAGGATTCTGGGCGCGGCTCGCGCGCGAGGGTCTCGCGTGGCACAAGCCGTTCACGAAAGTGCTCGACGAGTCCAACGCGCCGTTCTACAAGTGGTTCGACGACGGCGAGCTGAACGCGTCGTACAACTGCCTCGACCGCCACGTCGAAGCCGGTAACGGCGAGCGCGTCGCGGTGATCTTCGAAGCCGACGACGGCACCGTCACGCGCGTCACCTATGCGGATCTCCTCGCACGCGTATCGCGGTTCGCGAATGCGCTGAAGAAGCGCGGGATCGGCAAGGGCGACCGCGTCGTCATCTATATCCCGATGTCGATCGAAGGCATCGTCGCGATGCAGGCCTGCGCGCGCATCGGCGCGACGCACTCGGTCGTGTTCGGCGGCTTCTCCGCGAAGTCGCTGAACGAGCGGCTCGTCGACGTCGGCGCGACGGCGCTCGTCACGGCCGACGAGCAGGCGCGCGGCGGCAAGACGCTGCCGCTGAAGAGCATCGCGGACGAAGCGATCGCGCTGGGCGGCTGCGAGGCCGTGAAGAGCGTGATCGTCTATCGCCGCACCGGCGGCAAGATCGACTGGCATGCCGGGCGCGACCTGTGGATGCACGAACTGACGGCCGGCGAATCCGACCAGTGCGAGCCGGAATGGGTCGGCGCAGAGCATCCGCTGTTCATCCTGTATACGTCGGGCTCGACCGGCAAGCCGAAGGGCGTGCAGCACAGCACGGGCGGCTACCTGTTGTGGGCCGCGCAGACGATGAAGTGGACCTTCGACTGGAAGCCCACCGACGTGTTCTGGTGCACGGCCGACATCGGCTGGGTCACCGGCCACACGTACATCACGTACGGCCCGCTCGCCTGCGGCGGCACGCAGGTCGTGTTCGAAGGCGTGCCGACCTACCCGGACGCCGGGCGTTTCTGGAAGATGATCGGCGACCACAAGGTCACCGTGTTCTACACCGCGCCGACCGCGATCCGTTCGCTGATCAAGGCGGCCGAGGCCGACGACAAGGTCCATCCGAAAAGCTACGACCTGTCGAGCCTGCGCATCATCGGCACCGTCGGCGAGCCGATCAATCCGGAAGCATGGATGTGGTATCACAAGCACGTCGGCCAGGAACGCTGCCCGATCGTCGACACGTGGTGGCAGACCGAGACGGGCGGCCACATGATCACGCCGCTGCCGGGCGCGACGCCGACCGTGCCCGGTTCGTGCACGCTGCCGCTGCCGGGCATCATGGCCGCGGTGGTCGACGAAACCGGCCAGGACGTGCCGAACGGGCAGGGCGGCATCCTCGTCGTCAAGCGCCCGTGGCCCGCGATGATCCGCACGATCTGGGGCGACCCGGAGCGTTTCAAGAAGAGCTACTACCCCGAGGAACTCGGCGGGCGCCTGTATCTGGCCGGCGACGGCACCGTGCGGGACAAGGACACCGGCTACTTCACGATCATGGGCCGGATCGACGACGTGCTGAACGTGTCGGGCCACCGGCTCGGCACGATGGAAATCGAATCGGCGCTGGTCTCGCACGAACTCGTGGCCGAGGCGGCCGTTGTCGGCCGTCCGGACGATACGACGGGCGAGGCGGTGGTTGCGTTCGTGGTGCTGAAGCGCTCGCGTCCGGAAGGCGAGGAAGCGGCGGCGCTGGCGAAGACGCTGCGTGACTGGGTCGGCAAGCAGATCGGGCCGATCGCGAAGCCGAAGGACATCCGCTTCGGCGACAACCTGCCGAAGACGCGCTCGGGCAAGATCATGCGGCGCCTGCTGCGTTCGCTCGCGAAGGGCGAGGCGATCACGCAGGACACGTCCACGCTCGAGAATCCGGCCATCCTCGAGCAGCTCGCCGAAGTGCGCTGATCGGCACGCACCGGTTGCGCATCACGCGCACGAGCCCCTGCGCGGCAATCCCGATTGCCCGCGCAGGGGCTTTTTGTTACATAACGGCATGACCGTTCCGACCCGTCCCGCGCCTGCCGCGGCGCCCCCCGTTCCCGAGCCGCTCGCGCGTGCCCACGCACGCTACTGGCGCTTCAACGTCGCGCTGATCGCGGTGCTGATGGTGATCGGCTTTTCGGTATCGTTCATCGTGCCGTTCTTCGGGCCCGCGCTCGCCGGGATCCGCTTCGCCGGGTTCAGCCTGCCGTTCTACGTCGGCGCGCAGGGCGCGATTCTCGTGTACCTCGTGCTGATCGTCGTCTACATCGGGCTGATGCAACGCGCGGACCGCACGCTGCGCCGTGCGTACGACGATCATGCGGCACACGCCGGCTACGCGAACGGTGGACGCTGATCCATGCTGACGCATCGACTGATCCGCGCCTACGCGCTCTACACGCTGGGGTTTCTCGGGTTCGTGCTGCTGATGTGGCGGATCGAGCGGGCCACCGGCTCCGGCGTCTGGATCGGCTACGTGTTCCTGTTCGTGCCGATTGCCGTATATGCGGTGATCGGGCTGCTGTCACGCACGTCCGATCTCGTCGAATACTACGTGGCCGGGCGGCGCGTGCCGTCTGCCTTCAATGGGATGGCGACCGCGGCCGACTGGTTGTCGGCCGCATCGTTCATCGGCCTGGCCGGATCGCTCTACGCGACCGGCTACGATGCGCTCGCCTACGTGATGGGCTGGACGGGCGGGTTCTGCCTCGTCGCGTTCCTGCTCGCGCCGTATGTGCGCAAGCTCGCGCGCTACACGATTCCCGATTTCCTCGGTACGCGCTTTTCGAGCACGGCCGTGCGCGCGCTGGCGGCCGGTGCGGCGATCCTGTGTTCGTTCGTGTATCTGGTCGCGCAGATCCAGGGGATCGGCCTGATCGCGACGCGCTTCATCGGCGTCGATTTCGCGATCGGGATTTTTTGCGGGCTCGCGGGCATCCTCGTGTGCTCGTTTCTCGGCGGGATGCGCGCGGTCACGTGGACGCAGGTCGCGCAGTACATCATCCTGATCAGCGCGATCCTGATTCCGGTGTCGCTGATCGCGATGAAGAACGGGCTCGGCCCCGTGCCGCAGTTCAATTACGGCAAACTGATGGAGCGCGTCGCGGCGCGCGAGGCGCAGGTGCGCGATGCGTTCGACGAGCAGCGGGTGCGCGACGCGTACCGCCGGCAAGCCGCGGATATCCAGACGCGCCTCGACCGGCTGCCGGCATCCTATGCGGACGCGCGGCGGCATCTCGCCGACCAACTGGCCGACCTTCGGCGTCACAACGGGCCGCTGCGCGAGATCAGCCTGCGCGAGCGGGAACTGGCCGACTTCCCGCGCGATCCGGCGGCGGCGCGCGTCGCGTGGACGCAGGCGCGCGACGACCTGCTGGCCCGTGCCGAGCCGCCCGTGCCGATGCACGAGCCGTTTCCCGCCGCGAGCGAAGACGAACGCAAGCCGCGCGAGCGGAATTTCCTTGCACTGCTGCTGTGCCTGTCGCTCGGCACCGCGAGCCTGCCGCATATCCTGACGCGCTACAACACGACCACGTCGGTCGCGTCCGCACGGCGCTCGGTCGGGTGGACGTTGTTCTTCATCGCGCTGTTCTACCTGAGCGTGCCGGTGCTCGCGGTCCTGATCAAGTACGAGATCCTCGCGAACCTCGTCGGGCGGCCGTTCGCCGAATTGCCGGCGTGGGTCACGCAATGGCATCACTTCGAGCCCGACCTGATCAGTGTCGTCGAAGTGATTCGCGACGGCATCGTGCACTGGTCGGAAATCCAGATGCAGCCGGACATGGTCGTGCTGGCCGCGCCGGAGATCGCCGGGCTGCCGTATGTCGTGTCGGGGCTGATCGCGGCCGGTGCGCTGGCCGCGGCGTTGTCGACCGCGGACGGGCTGCTGCTGACGATCGCGAACGCGCTGTCGCACGACGTCTATTACTGCATGGTCGCCCCCGATGCATCGAGTCAGCGGCGCGTGACGATCTCGAAGGTGTTGCTGCTCGGTGTCGCGCTGTTCGCGTCGTATGTCGCGTCGCTCAATACCGGGAAGATCCTGTTTCTCGTCGGTGCTGCGTTTTCGCTGGCGGCATCGAGCTTCTTTCCGGTGCTCGTGCTCGGCGTGTTCTGGAAGCGCACGACGACGCGTGGCGCGATCGCCGGGATGGTGACCGGGCTCGCCGTGTGCGTGTACTACATCGTGTCGACCTATCCGTACTTCACGCAGCTGACGGGGTTTGCGGGGAGCACGTGGTTCGGGATCGAGCCGATCAGCTCGGGGGTGTTCGGGGTGCCGGCGGGTTTTGCCGTGGCGATCGTGGTGAGTTTGTGCGATCGAAAGCCGGATGAATATACGCGGGCGCTGGTGGATTACATCCGGCATCCGTGATGCGGGTGTCGTGCGGCATTGCTCAAGTGCCGCGGCCAGTCCGTGTTGGCGCCGTCGCGGATGGGTCAGAGCGCTGAAATGCCGAGCTCGGCCCCCTTGGCCGCCTGCACCCGGCTGAAGTCACAGCTTCCGTCCGTCACGCCCTTGGCGTTCGGGATGGCGACGCAGACATAGGCACGGATGCCATGCGGCAAGGCCACGTGGCGGAACTCGCCAACCTTGATCGTCGCGACCCGATCGACGGCAAATTGATCGTTGATCGGCGTTACGCCCGACGGGATCGACATGGTCACTTCCGACGTGGCGTTCCCGGCTTGCGATTTCAGCGTCTGGCTGCTGCCGATCTCTCCGTTGACCGTGAAGCGTATGGCTGCCTGTCCTTCGGACACGCGCTGGACTGTGACCGCGAGCGTCGGCTTGGCGATTCCCGCCGCGCATTTGGCGGCAGCACATTCGCGGACGGAAAGCAGCGTGCGGAATTGGGCTGCAGGCTGACCGATGGCCGACAGGTCGGTCGACGATCCGCCGTCGCGCAGCGATTTTTCGAGCGGCGGGGGAGCGGTCACCGCGACGGTGGTGCTGATCGACGCGGGCGAAAATGCCGTCGCGCAAGCGGACAGCATCGTCGCAGCAATAGCCATCGTGGCGAACCGTGGACTCAATCGCATGGATCTGACTCGCGGTGATGAAACCCTGGATATCGTCAGGAGAATACACATCTTTAGCGTGCGGTGTTCGGGAGTTACGGTGCGCCGCACGCTCAGATCAAGCAGGGAAGCGGGCCGGCTGCGCACGGCCCGAGCCGCTTCCTGGTGATCAGTTTGAACCGAATTTGTCGATCGGCAGATTAACTGCGCTCAGCTTCCAGGACCAGAGGCCGTCACGCTTGAGGATGAATGTCACCTCGTCGTCTGTTCCTTTTCGCGCAGTTGCGGTGACGGTCGACCAGTTCTTGTAGCCGGCCGAATAGTTGGCTTTCGGCTTGCTGCTCGTTGTTTGCGGCGCGGTGCCGCCGTCGGACCCCGATTGGGCCGTTTCCGATGGTTCGGGAGAGGAGGCCTGCACGCTGGAGCGTGCAGGCTTGGCTGCGCCCTGGGCCATCATGGTCATGACGCCCGCCGGCGTAACCATCGTGTCGATGGCCTGATTCACGAAACCCATCGCCATCACCATTCCCAGATCGGCGAATGGATTGCCGTTCATCTCGGGGGAATTCGCCATTTTCGCCTGCATCATGGTTATGAGTTGCGCACGCAGGCTTTCTCGCACCGATGGAAAATCGACATAGGAAGAAAACGAGTCGGCATCGTTGTCGGCCAAGGCCGATCGCATCTGATACAGGGTGATATACGGGCTCGCATAACTGGACGCCACGCCCGCGGCTATTGCGATTCCGGCGATCGCCAGCAGTTTCTTATTTTTCATGGTCTCTACACGCGTTCATATTGTTTATCGGGACGTTATTTTAACGGTCACATACCGGAAACTTGAGTGGCCGACAATCCGCGATGCGAATTTACGATCGTTATTCAATTTCGAATGACGGACTGAATGGGTGTCGTCTGGTCGAAAAAAGGCAATGCGGCGACAAGAAATGCATTGAATTGCCTGGCCGTCGCCCGCGCTTGATGCCTGATGACGAAATCGAGGTGAAGCGCCTGATGGCGAGCGTGTCTGCGTAGCGCGCATCGGGGGCGCGGCCAATGGTCGCCGCACTGACCGACGATCGGCGGGCGCTTCAGCGTGCAGAAATGGAAAACGGGCCGCCGAAATATAGGCTGATGCCTTTATTACCGCCCAAACCGGGCGCTGAAATGCCAAAACGAGGCTCGATATTGGTTTCCAGTCCGCTCAGAATCCGCTCAAGCGACGCCGAATCAAGGTTCTGACGACTTAACGACCTCATAGCGACGCTTCCGCCTCGTTTTTTCCACGGTAATCTGCGAAAGATACTGACATTGAGCGCACCAGTTGCCGGCTGATGAAACCTGCCGGGGCCTCGCCCACCATCGATGGCCGCGCGAACACTCCCATTCGAGCCTCGTGTTGTTGTCGACATAGTGCTCAGATACGCACATGCCGCCCCGGTCCGCAGCAATCGATCGCATCAATTCGATGCCCTGCCGCTGTCTGTCTTCGGTACGACATGTCGGACACCAGTGCCCCTTCAAGATTTCCGTACCCCACGCCATCCACTCGTGTCCCCGCTCGCACTGAAATGGGTAACGAGCCTGAATACGTTGATAGCCGGATTGACCTTACCCCGCCGAGTACACCATTCGTAAGTTAGTGGGCTCGCCGGTTTTCGGTTGATGCAGTTGCCGGAATTGGTCCGGCGCCAGTTGCCCAAGGGCACTATGCGGACGCACCGAGTTGTAG
>NZ_JAAGPC010000125.1:0-24600 GCF_017104595.1 Burkholderia sp. Tr-20390
ACTTATCGGCTGTTAATTTTTAAAGAGCGTTTCTGCGAGGAACTTCGTGTTTCTCAGCAGCGCTGCGTTTTCAGCAGCAGAGAAGCGAGATTATGAACCGTGTTTCGCAGTTCGTCAACAACTTTTTTATTACATCGTTGCGACTGCGGGGCTCAACTTCCAGGCCAGCTGCGCGCTCCAGACTCCAGCACACCGCCCACCTTGCTTCCCTTCTCCCGCGCCGCGTTTCCGTTAGCGCGAAAGAGGCGTGATTGTAGGCACCCGCCCCCGTCTACGCAAGCCCCTTTGTGAAAATATTTTGAAAAGCCCCCGTGCGCTCACGCGCACGGGGGCTTGGGGCTCGGCAGGCCACGCATCGCAACGCGAGCCCCCTCTATTGATGTGACGTATGCCTGTCGTCCCGCTATATATGAGGTCGCGGAACGGATAAGGAAGCGGATGCCGTCGAGTATCATGCCGCGACCGAACCACGCATTCATATCCACGATGGACAGCACCTCTCAATCCGGCGACGCCGACCTTCGCGACGAATATGCAGCGCTGCGCGAGCGCGCCATCATCCTGGAAGAACAGGCCCCACCGCTTCTGCAGCGCATCTCGGATGTATTGCCGCGGATCAGCGGTGAATCCGAACTGGCGGACGAGCATCGCGAGCGACTCGTCGGTGCACGCAACGCAGCGATGGTCTCGATCGAAAACTATCAGCAGGCGATTCCTTTCCTGCAGACCGCCGATTCGATCATCGAGCAGCTGGACAAGACGCCCGAGCGCGACGAAGACATCGAGTGGCGTGAGTCGCTACTGCAACGGCTCGACGAGCTGATCGACGTCGCAGTCGTGATGATCGACGATGCCGAAGGCTACTTCGAACAGGCGGACGCCTGCGATCTGTCCAGCATACCGAAAGCCATCCTCGAGGATTGAGCGACGCCGCTCGGGATCGCGTAGCGCACCGCCATGATGTCGGGTGCGCCACCCATCCCGATGTTTGCCGGCCTGCAATCCCGGCCTGAAGCCTTCGCCGTCACGCGGGCCGCCGCCCTCCCGCAAAAGCTCACCTTTTCGCTCCCCCCGTCGCCCGGGCCGCGCGACACGACTATGGTGCGTCGAGAACGATCGTCTCGCTCACGATCGGCACGCGGATATATCCGCCCTCCGCATCGCCATACGCGTGCGCATTCCCGTCGATGACGCATTGCGCCGTCAACGCGCAAAGGGTCGCGTCTCGCGCATCGACGGACTTCAGCGTCGACACGTCGACGCCCAGTCGTTCCAGCAATTGCCGGCGCTGGTTGCGTTTCTGCTTCGCCGATGCGACGGCCTTCCCCAGCATCGCGCAGGTGATCGCATAAGGATAGGTTTCGAAGCTCGCGCGCCCGCCCGCATAGTGGGCGCCGGTCAGCAGCGGATAGGCATCCGCGAGCGAGCGGTAGACACGCTCTCCCATGAACATCCAGTCGAAGAAACCTGACGTGCTTGCAACCGCCTGTTCCCGCGACGGCGTCGGAAAGCACGAGATCCGTTCGCGCGCGAGCGCCTGTTCGGCCGCGCGGCGCCCGCTCCCCGTCCACCACAGGCTCGGTGCGTCGACACCCACGGCCACGACGTCATGGGCGAGGCACAGCGCAGGCACCGCCTCGGGCGCGATCCGTTCCTCGCGGTAGACGACTGTCCGTCCGCGCAGGATCACGAGATCGCACTGCTTCTTTTCGCCACCCACATCGACACCCGCGACGGTCGGCGATTGCCACGTGGCGGATCCGAAGGATCGAGCGGATCGCATGCGGGCGCGTCAGTCCGCCGGCCGAGCGTCGTAGGCGGTGTCGAAGATCGCCTCGAGACCGGGATGCACACCGCGCATCGGGTCGACGACCGACTTCGCCCAGTCGAAATACGCCTGCTTGCGCTCGAGCGGCCAGTCCGCGGGGGGATGCCGCGCGATGTCGCGCAGGTTGCAGATCTTGTCGGCCAGCTTCACGAGCTTCGCGCGCCGGCTGATGGTCGCCGCATGCTCGACCTGCAGACGCTTGCGCTCCTCCTTCGGCAATGACTTGTCGTCGGTGACTTCCATCACGATGTCCGCCACGTCCTTGCCGAACAGTCGCAGCAGTTCCTGCTCGGTCGTCTCGGTATCCTCGACCGTGTCGTGCAACACGGCCGCGACGATCACACGTTCGTCCTCGACGCCGGCCTCGTTAGCCAGCACGTCGGCGAGTGCGATCGGATGATTGATGTACGGCGACGCTTCTTCGTCCTTGCGCCGCTGATTGCGATGCTTGTCTGCCGCGAATGCGATGGCGGCTACCAGCTTTTTCATATTCCCCCCTCGTGTGGCCTGGCCCGCGACCGGCAGAACCGGCCGCGTGCATTTCGGAACCGCACATACTACCTGTTCGTGATGACCCTGCCCGCGCGCCGGCATTCACGCACACCCTGCGTCACGCGCCCACCGGTGCGCGCTGGAGCTCGACCACGTTGACCCGCGCGCCGAATACATCTCTCACGAGCGGCAGCAGATGGTCGTGGTGCGTCAGGAACAGCACCTGGGTTCGCGTCGACAGATCGCGCAGCGCATCGAGGCCGGCCTTCGCGCGCGCATCGTCGAAGTTGATGAACAAGTCGTCGGCCACGAAAGGCAGTGCGGTCCGGCTGCCGAGCTGCAGCTCCAGCGCCGCGATCCGCAGTGCGAGGAACAACTGGTCGCGCGTCCCTTCGCTCAACCCGGCGACCTCGACCGATGCCCCCTGCGTCCGTCGTGCATACAGGGCGGGCGGCGTCCGTTCGGTATCGACGGTCAGCCGCGCGAATTCGCCCAGCGTAAGCCCGGCGAAAATCTCGCCCGCACGCCTGAGCATCGGCCCCTGCTTCTGGTCCCGATAGCGATCCGTCGCCCACTTCAGCAACCGGCTCGCCGTGGCCGCCTCCAGATACTGTTCGGCTGCTTCGCCCATCGCCGCCAGCGCTTCCTGTCGCTTCGATTCGGCAACGGCCGCGTTCGCCTGGCCGTCGATCGCGCCGAACGCCTGATCGGCCACGACCTGCTGCTGGGCAAGCTCGTTCAACCGCTTGCCGACGTCGCCGAGCGACTGCTTCACCGCTTCGAGGTGCGCCGGTACGTCGGCGATGTCCTGTTCCGCGACTTCCGCTTCGACGGCGGACCGGGACAGGCCGTCACCATCGCGCACCAGTGCCTCGTGCGCCGCATCGACCGCCTGCCGAAGCTGGCGCTGGCGATCCGAGCGTTCGGCCAGCGGCAGCGCCGCGTCGATCGACGCTACGCCGGCGAGTTGCAGCAGCGGCTGGATGCGTGCATCGGCACCGGCCACCGCGGCGGCCGCATCCGCGACCTTGCCGTCGGCCTGCCGCACGGCGTCGTCGGCGCGATCGATCGCACGCGCGATTTCCTTTGCAGTCGAAAGGCGCATCGTCAGTCGGCGTGCGACGTCCGGCCAGTCGCCGCTCGTCAGCCATTCCGGCGCGAGCGCTTCGGCGAGCCGTCGTGCACCCGACTCGAGCGCGGATAGCTCCGCACGGATCGCGGCGATCCGGTTGCGCGGCGCGTCGGCATCGGCCAGTTCGGCCGTCACCGCGTTGGCGAGCCCGAGCGCACCTTCCGCCGCGGCCAGCGTCGCCGCGCTCGCGGACAGCTTGGCGTCAGCCAGCGCGTCGCGCCATTGCGCATGCCACGCATCGTAGGCCGCCTGCGCGTGACCGGCGCGCGATTGCGCCGTCGCGCATCCGCGTTCCGCCTCCCGTGCGCGATCCTCCAGGCTGTCCTGCTGCGCGAGCGCTTTCTCGGCCGACTGTACAAAGGTCTCGGCGATTGCAACGAGCGCCGCCAGACCGTCCGACTCGCCGCCGCGCGACACGGTACGCAGTGCCGTGCGCAGTGTGGTTTCGGCACCCGCCCGCGCGGCGCGAATCGCGTCGAATTCGCGGCGCAGCCGGTCGAGGTCGGCCTGCGCGGCGAACACCGTGTCGCGCTTTGCAAGCCAGTCGCCCATCGCCGCCAGCGGCATGCCGGGCACCGCGGCCGTCGTCGCGAGCGCAGCCCATGCGTCGCGATGCGCGGTGAGCTCACGCTCGCGCTCGTCCAGCGCGGCCTGCCTGCGCGTCACGCCGGCACGCGCGGATTCGACCTGTTGGCGCAGCGACTGCAACGTCGCCGCCGCCTGCGTCGCGCCGAGCTGTGCATCGACGAGTTCGTCCGCCAGGCGAATCGCGTCGTCGACCGCAGGTGCGCCCGTTGCGAGATCGACCGCGCCGCTGCGGATATCGCCCCACGCGCCGTCGCGTCGCGCGCGCGCCGCCAGCACGTCGGCGGTCGTGACGACCTTGTGGTTCTCCGCGAAGTGCTTTTCCTGCAGTTCGAGCCGTTCGAGCTCTTCGAGTGCGCCGTCCCGCGCGTCGCGTGCAGCAGCGACCGCACTCGCGCGTTCGCTGTCTTCCTTCAGCAGCGTGCCGAGCCGCGCCGCCGACGGCACGTCGAGCGCACGCAGCGTATCGACCGGCATGCGCCACTGGCCGAGCGCATCGAGTGCGCCGGACAACGTGCGTTCGGCGGCGGCGATTTCCTGTTCGAGCGCCTGCTCGCGCTGGCCACTGTTGCGAAAGCCCTGCGCATCGGCCAGCGCCGCACGCAGCGCCTCCGGCACGTCGACGGTCGACAGGCGCGCCTGTTGTTCCTGCACCTGCGCAAGCTCGCGCGTGCGTTCGTCGAGCGATTCGCGCGCGCCGGCAAGCGCCTGGTGCAGCGCACCGTGTTCGCGCAACAGGTTTGCAACGGTCTTCAGCGACAACGCGGTCGGCAGCGACGCACGCAGCGACGCTTCGTCGGTCGGCCAGCCGAGCTGGGCGGCCGCTGCAAATGCGGCGGACAAGTGCCGCTCGACATCCGCGCCGAGCAGCAGCAGATCCTGCGCGTGATTCATGCACGCGCCGCGCAGCCGGTCGAGCGCTTCGATGTCGGCTTCGAGCGCCAGCGTGTCGGCGTCGGCGTCGATCGCATCGCGCGCCTGCCGTTTTGCGAGCAGGTCGGCACGCCGTTCCTCGAGCACCTTCTGTTCGGCCGCGAGATCGCCCTGCGCCTTCAGCAGATCCGCGTACGCGGTGGGCGGCAACTCGACGACCGGGCCCAGTTCCGCCAGCGCAGCGTCCTTGACCGTCAGTTCCTTCAGGTATGGCGCCAACCGTCGCACGCGTTCGAGCTTCGAGCGCAGCGCTTCGAGCCGACGCTGTTCGGCGCGTGCCTGCTCGATCTGCTGTTCGACCGCTTCGCGCGCGTCCTTGCGTTCGACCCAGTCGCGCGTGCGCACCTGAACCGTCTTCAGTTCGGTCACGGCTTCGTTGAACGACGATTCGGCGAGTGCAAACGCGCTGCCGCTGCGGCGCGGCGCCCAGAGCTCGACCGCACGCGCATCGAGCTCCTCACGCACCGGCCCGAGACTGCCGACACCGGCAGCCGATTCGAACAGCACCTGGCCGAGCTTGTCGGATGCGTCGAGAATGCTCCGGCCGCCGTCGACCAGACGCCCGTGATCGAGCCCGAACATCTGTTCGAAGAATTCGCGCGTGGCGCCGTCAAGGACCTCGGCCAGAAAGTCGTCGGGCAGTTTGTCGTCAGCGGGTGTGCGCAGCGGACTGCGTCCGCGCGCGCGGTGGAACACGAGTTCGCCCGTGCCGCTCTCCAGCACGCCGCCGATCCGCAGTTCGGGCGTGCTGTGCAGGAAATCGAGCGGCGTTTGCAGCTTCATCCCGAACAGCAGCTCCGACACGGCCGTGCGGATCGTCGACTTGCCGGCCTCGTTCGGCCCCACGATCACGTGGAAATCCTCGCCGGCCGACGGGAATCGCAGCGTCTCGTCGGTGAACTTGCCGTACTTGATCAGATCGAGCTGGTTGATCCTCATCGCTTATTCCCCCCTCGCCAGCCGCGCGAGCAACGCGGGCCCGACCTGCTCGACGAGTGCGGTCAGCTCACCCGCGCGCGCCATCGTCAACAACGGCACCTCTTCCTTCACGTCGCTGCGCACCTTGCCGACGAACGGCTTCAGGTCGCGCTCGAGCAGTTCGAGGAAATCCGGATCGCGCGCGGCGTCGGCCAGGATCTGCTTCAGGTCCTCCAGCGCTTCGAGCTGCTCGCTTTCGCCCGACTGATGATCAGCGGCGGACGTCGCGAGCCGGACCTTCTCGAGCCACAGCCGCTCGTTGCCGATGATGCCGATCTGGTTCAGCACCTCCGCGCGCAACTGCGGCGCGCGGCCGAAAAAGAGGCCATGCGCGGGCGTGCGCCCCGTGACCGTCACGCGCACCGCGCGCGGCACATGGCCGTCGACGGTCAGCAGCGCTTCCAGCGACTGGCCGATCTTTCTCGAGAGGTCGGCGACGGTAAGGCAATCGGACGCGTCGACCGACACGGCTTCCCACCGAAGCACGTCGAGATACAGGCGCTCGACCTGCGTGCGGCCCTGCTCGACCGTCACGAGCACCGCGCCGCGGCGGCCCGTCTCGCGGATATGGCGCCCCTGCAGGTTGCCGGGAAACACCACCGTGGACGGCCCCGACCATTGCTGAAATTCGTGCACGTGGCCGAGTGCCCAGTAGTCGTAGCCTTTCGCGTGGAGTTCGGCCAGCGTGCACGGCGCATAGTTCGCGTGCGCCGCATAGCCTTCGAGCGCCGTGTGCAGCACGCCGATGTTGTAGTAACCGGGCACCGGGTCCGGATAGCCGATCGCGAGATTGTCGACGACAGCCTTGTCCTTGAAGCTCTGCCCGTGCAGCGCGACGTCGAATTCGGGCAGCTTGTGGGTTTCCGCCTTGCGGTGGCCGAACACGGTGACGTTGTCGGGCAGCGTCAGCTTCTTCGTCATCTCGCTTTCGGCATCGTGGTTGCCGCCGAGCACGAACGCGCGGATGCCGGCCTTGCGCAGGCGCCCCATCTGCTGGCCGAAGAAGATGCCTGTGTTGTGGTCCTTCCAGTCGCCGTCGTACAGGTCGCCGGCGATCACGAGGAACGCGACCTCCTCTTCGATCGCACGATCCACGAGCTGCCGCAGCGCCTCGCGCGACGCGTTGCGCAGCTGCGCGGCCGGCGCGTCGGGATAGGCGCTCAGGCCGTGCAACGGGCTGTCGAGGTGTATGTCTGCCGCGTGGATGAACTTCACGAAGATTCCTTTGTTTCATGACGATGGAGCCAGCGATCGACGTGCGGTGCCGCCAGCCGGGCCATCAATCGCAATCCTGGTAGCCGCCGAGTTCGCCGCAATGGATGCAGCGAAACATATACGCGGTCGGCGAGCCAGCCTTGTCGAGTGCGGCGAAGAAGCGCTCCCACTCGCGGCCCTCGTCGAGTCCGGTTGATTCCCGAATCGACGCAACGGCCTGCGGGCCGAGCGCCGTCAGTTCGCCTGCACCTGCCCGGCCAATGAACTGCGCGCCATCGCCGCAATGCGTCCACCACCGTTCCTGCTGCCAGCCCTGAAAGCCCGGCGTGCGGCAGGCGATTTCGTCGACGACCGCGTCAGGCACCTCATCCCATTCGCCGCCGCCGATGCCGTACGTGTCGGTAAAGACCGCATCGAGCCGCGCGTGTGCCGAACCGTCGGCAACGCACCACGGGCAGATGCATTGCTCGTACTCGTCGACCGCATACACGGGGCCCGCGTACACGTAACCACGTGCATCGCCGCAACACACGCAGCGCGCGTCCGAGCGGATCACGCTACCCGTTGCCAGCGGGTCGGGATGGTACCTGAAAGCGGGTAACGACATGAGGCTCTCCGTCGATCCGGATGGTGGGGGCGCACGCGATGCGAATTCGAACGGCCATTGTGCCGCAGCCCGGCCACGTTACTGCGGAATCCCGGTCTCGACAAACGTGCCGTTCACGAAACGATAGACGCGATGCGTTGCACCGCCGTGAGCAAGAAATTCCCACCGGATGTCGATGCCGACCGGGTCGTCGCGCCACGCGATCGCCAGGTAGGGCGATTGCGCGCCACCGTCGGTGTCGAGCGAAACGGAGTCGAGGCAGCTTTGAACCGGCAGCGAGAAACGCGGCACGGCATGGGCGCCGTGCAGCTCCAGCACGTACAGCGCCCCTTCTTCGCCCGCGCCGCAATAGCCTGTCGGGCGGCTGCTCGACGAGCGGTTGACGACGACCAGCAGATAGTCTTTGCCGTCGATTCGCTTCGAACGGTCCGACGGGAATGCAACACTCGATGCATCGCGCAATGCGTGGCGAAGCGCGGCCGGCACGATCAATGCCGATTTCCGGTGGCGGGCGGCATCGACCTCGAACAACCCCGGGCGCGCCCATTCGATCGCGTGACCGTTGGCGAGCCGCACCGATTCGGGCGCCGGCGTTTCGGCGAAGGCAACGGCGGCATTCGAGGCCAGCAGCGCCAGCGCCGCGAGCTTCAACGCCATCGATTTCGTCGGGATGATCCGTGTCCGCATCAATCGCGCAGGAGGGTCGTGAAGTTCGTCGCATGCGCCGGCATGCCGTTCGGGCAGCCCCGATCCAGGAGCGCCCCGCGCGCGTCGTTCGTCACGACGCACGTGGCTGATCCACGAGGTGCCGTCACTCGCCACGCGGCACCGGCGGCGGTGCATAGCCGTTGTCATTGCCGGGGAACGGATTCGCGTTGCGGCGCAGCGCTTCCTCGTCGTTCTCCTTCTGCGCGAACACCGCGACGCCGATCACGCCGACGTTCGCGGCATCGCCATACTTCGAATTCGCGACATAGCTGTCGGGCACCGCCGCGAAGCGGAACGCGGCGACTTCGTCGCGGCTCTTGCGGAAACCCTCGATCGTCAGCGTGCGGCCCGGATACAGCACGTAACCGCCGTTCGTGTAGCTGCCGGGCCGCCCCGACAGCACGTCGAGCCCGTCGACGCTCGACACGATCTCGAACGTACGGCGCCCCTGGTTGCGCAGCACGATCATGTAGCGCGAACCTTCGACGCCCGCCATGTGCCAGCGGCCGTCGCTGCGTGCCAGACGCAGCGGCGCGCCCTTTTCGTCCGTGAACGACAGCGCGATGTCGCCGTTGGCGAGCGCGACGCGGGTCGGCAACCGGCGAACCTGGGACGCGGGAGGATGTCCGGGCAACGCGTCGTTGTAGTAGACCGACGCAAGATCCGTCGGCTTCGCCGGATCCGCGCGTTCGAAATCGACCTGGCGGGTTTCGGATCGCACCGACTCGCCCCATGCAGTGCCGAGCCCGCGGCGTTCGCTGGCGTCCGGTGCGGCGGCGGATGCGCTGGTACTGCCGGACGGCGGGGGCGACCCTGCGCAGGCGGCCAGCCAGAGCGCGCAGGCGAGCGCGAGAAGGCGGAACAGGATGGTCATGACGTGAGGCCTCGGAATGTTATCGGGCCGCGCCGGACTGGCCGGAACGGCGTTTTGGTGTCGTCTGTCGTCACGATGTCGATCGGACATGCTGGCCCGTATCGGACGGCGCCGCGATCGCGGCGGCCCGGCAACCGGGAGCCTCGCTATTTAAGCATGGCCGGCGGGCGATGGGCAGGGGGTGCACACGCCGCCCGTTGCCGGTCCGTGCCGGCAGGCGGGCAGGCCCGTCGCGTCGCCGGAGGGGTGGCGAACGCCGACGCATCCCGGTATCGAGGACGGGATGAACGGCGCGCCGCGCGCGCCCATAAAAAAACCCGGCCCGCATCGAAGCGGGCCGGGCTCTATCGGGAAGCGTGACGCTTACAGCGCGCCGCCTTGCGCCGACGCCGAACCCTTCACGCCGACCGATGCGCCACCCTGCACCGAGTTCGTCGCGCCTTCAAGCGCCTCGCCGGCCTTCGCCTTCGCGCCGCCTGCGACGTCGCCTGCCGTCGACACCGCGCCTTGCGCGTGGCTCTTTGCCGTGCCCGCGACGTGCTTCACGTGCGATTTCGTCGAGTGGACGGCCGATGCGGCGGCATCCTTCGCGGTGCCCGCTGCCGAGCCGACCGCATGCGTCGCACCGCCAACCGCGTCGCCGGCTGCCGAGCCCACGCCGCCGACCGTCTTGCCGACGCCGTTCAGCGCGCCGCCAACGGCGTTGCCCGCGCCCGAACCCGAGCCTGCCGCATTCGCGCCGGCGCCAGCCTGCACGCCCACGCCGCCACCGAGCAGCGGCGTCTGAACCTGCGCGCCGACACCTGCGGAACCCTGGGCACCGGTCTGGGCCGTCTGTGCGAAAGCAGCCGAAGTCGCCATCGCCGTCAGTGCAGCACCCACCAGAATCGTACGAATCGTGTTCATGGTCATTCTCCCCAAAGACGTTGTTGCTGCGGGCCGCCTTCGTGCGGCTTGTCGCATGCCTTGCCGCGACGTGCGGCAGGTGGAGCTAATGTAGCGGCGCGGACGCGCAAAACGACTGATTTGCGGGGACTGTTACTTCCGTTGCAAATGCTGACGATTGCCTCACATAGTTTGACAATCGGGGGCTTGCGGCGGAATTGAGCGGTGGATCGGGTGAACCTGGAGGCCTGCCGCGCGGAGCATGTCGCGGCCGATCGGGAAAACAGGCCGGCAAAAACGCCTGGCAGGGAAACCGGCCGCTTCGATAAGCATTCCAAAGAACGTGTATCGCCCAGCCGTCGGTGCGGCCCGACAACCGGCTCCTCGCGATGAGTTCGATATCGTCGGATACGCATGCCGCCGCACCGGCGTTCCCCGCTGCGCCGAACGCGAGCTTGAACGCCATTTCCGTCAGCGCGCTCACGGCCGGCCGGTCGACCGCTGTGCCTGGATCGCCATCGACTTCATCGAACGACGCCATCCACTGCGCGTCGAACGGCTTGGCATCGCGACTGTCCAGCGCGCGATTGCAATCCAGGTCGCCGAGGAAATCGAAAAAGCCCGGCACCGACAGGATGGCGTCCATTTCAAGCAGATGCACGCTCGTCATTGCGACACCTTCACGATGCGCGGCCCCGACCGCCCGTTGATGCATGCAGGCAGTTCGGGGCCGCGCGTCCTGCCCGGCTACGGCCGGAACGTATCGCCGAGCACGACGCCTTCACGCCGCGGATCGGTGCCGCCCTGCAACGCGGGCGACTGGCCGACCGTCACGCGCATCACGGTATTGACGCCGCTCGCCTGCGCGGACGTCGACACCTTGTGCCCGAGCGCGAGCAGCCCCGTGATCAGCGGATCGTTCGCCCCGTTGTTCGCCGTGTTGACGTTCGGGTGCTCGCCGCCGACCGTGGTCGTCGGGCTGTTGCTCGCGCCGAAGTCGACGAGCCCCGCCGACTGCTGCGCATCGAGCCCCCAGTCGAGCGCGCCGACGAGCGTCTTGACCACGTACTGCGGAATCGTGCCGCCGCCCGGCGAACCGGTCGCCATCACGAAATCGCCGCGCGAACCGTCCGCGGCCTGCCCGAACACGATCGTCGGCGCCATCGAGCTGCGCGGCCGCTTGCCCGGCTGCAGGCGGTTGGCCACCGGATTGCCCGCGCTATCGACCGGGTTCGCCGAAAAATCGGTCAGCTGATTGTTCAGCAGGAAGCCGTTGGTCATGTGGAACGAGCCCATGCTCGACTCGACCGTCGTCGTCGCGCTCAGCACGTTGCCGTCGCCGTCGACGATCGTGAACTGGTTCGTGCCGTGCTCGATCAGCGTCGTGTCGACACCGAGCGGCACCGCGCCCAGATTGCCGGGCTGGGCGGTGCCCATGCTCTTGGTCGGGTCGATCAACGCCGCGCGCGATTTCAGATACGGCTTGTTCAGCAGCGTGTTCCAAGTGCCGCCCGGCAGCGGCACGAAATCCGTATCGGCCACGTACTTGTCGCGGTCGGCATACGCAAGCCGCTCCGCCTCGGTGATGAGGTGCACGCCCGCGACGGTCGGCTTGCCGCCTTCGAGATCGATCGCCGTCGGCTTCAACGACTTCAGGTCGTAATTCTCGAGAATGCCGAGCGCCGACGCGACCGCGATGCCGCCCGACGACGGCGGCGGCATCCCGCATACCCAGTAGCTGCGATACGTCGTGCACACCGGATCGCGGCGCTTCGCCTGGTACGCGGCCAGGTCGGCGACGGTCGTCTTGCCCGGCGTGAGCGTCGACCCGTCCGCGCCCTTCGTCGTCGCGATCTTCGCAACGATGTCCTGCGCGATCTGCCCCGTGTACAGCACGTTCGCACCCGACTGCGCCATCTGCGTCAGCGTGCGCGCATACGCGGGATTCTTCAGCACGGTGCCGAGCGTCTTCGGCGAACCGTCGGCGTTCAGGAAATACGCGGCGGCCTCGGGGTCGCGCTTCAGGTTCGCGGCGTTGGCCGCGATCGCATCGGCGAGCCGGCCACCGATCGGGAAGCCGTTGGTCGCGAGCGTGATCGCATCGCCGAACAGGTTCTGCCACGGCAGGCGGCCGTGATCCTGCTGCAGTGCCTCGATCAGCCTCGGCACGCCGATCGTGCCGATCGAGCGGCCGCTCGCCCGTGCGTTCGGCAGCGGCGCGGACCGGTCGGTCGCGTCATCGACGTAGCGCAGGTAGTTCTCCGTCGCGGCCGCCGGCGCGGTTTCCCGGCCGTCGTACGCCTGCAGCGTCTTGCCGCGCGCATCGTAGTAGAGCAGCACGCCGCCCGAGCCGAGGCCCGTCGCCTCGGGCACGGTCAGGCCGAGCACCGCCTGCACGGCGACCGCCGCGTCGGCGGCCGTGCCGCCCTTCTTCAGCACCGCGCAGCCGGCCGCGCTCGCGTATGCGTTCGACGTGGCCACCAGATAGGTCTTCGCATAGACCGGCTTCATCCCGGTGCGATAGCCCGACGATGCCTCCGGCAATGACGGGTCGCCCGGCTGGTTCGAGCCCACCACGACCGTCGCGCCGCTGTTGTCGACCGCGAGGCAGCTCGCATCGGTGGAAGGTGTCGGCGTGCGGCCTGCGTCGTTCTCGACGTCGCCGCCGCATGCCGTCAACAGGGCGGCCGCGAGCAACGCGGACGCATACGGAAAAATCGCTGTTCTGTTCATTGTCTGCCGATGTTCTCGTAGGTCGTTGCGATGGACATCACGCTGCCTGCGACCCCCTCGGTGCGCCGGCAACGCGTTCGATAGTCCCATGAACAAAATTTTTTCCGCAATAAGGGATTGGCGTAGCGCGGCCGGATGTTGTGTGCGCAACGTCACCGATTACGCACGCGGGTTCGCGTGCTGCACTGCATCGCAATGCGATGCGCCCGCGCGGCCGATGGCGTTACTTTGCTGCCCGTCGGCGCTTGCCGGCTGCGCCGCCGGCGCGCGCGAATCCGCTCTCCATCGCTTCGATCGCCTCGGAGAAGAACTCGAGAAACATCGTCATCGCGACGGTCGCGCTCATGTCGGCCCGCTGATAGATGCAGCTGAACGAGCGCGCCCCCGCATCGGCAAGCGGCGTCCACGCGAGCCGGCCGGCGGCCACGTCGTCCGCGACGTTCTCGGCGATCAGGAAGCCGACACCCGCACCTTCGGCCGCGAGGCGCCGCACCATCGGCACCGAGCCCGTCTCGATCAGCGGCCGCACGTTGCGCGGCTGCCGCGCATCGATCTGGTCGAACATCGCGCGCAGCTCCGTGTCGGGCCTCATCAGGATCAGCGGATGCGCGAAACAGTCGCGCAGCCGCACCTTGCCGCCGGACGCCGCAAGCGGATGGCCCGGTGCCGTGACGACACCCAGCGGCTGAGCGAATGCGCGCACCTCGACGACGCCCGCCGCCGTGCGCCGGCGCAACGCATAGCCGATGTCGGCCTCGCCTGTCTCGACCCAGCGCACGATGCTCTCGCCGTTTCCCGAACGCACGCTGTACGTGACGCCCGGATAGCGCTGCATCGCAGCGAGGATCGCGTCGGGCACGAGCCTTTCCGCGGTCGACGCGGGTACCGCCAGGTTCACGTGCCCGCGCCGCAGCGCACGCAGGTCCTCGACCTGCGTGAGCGCGTTGTCGAAGTCGCGCTGGCCGCGCCGCACGGCCGCGATCACGATCTCGCCGGCCAGCGTCAACTGCATGCCGCGCGGCAACCGGTCGAACAGCGGCACGCCGACCTGCTCCTCGAGATTGCGGATCTGCTGGTGCACCGCCGCAGCGGTCAGGTGCAGCGCGTCGGCCGCCTTGCGAATCGAGCCGCGCCTCGCGACCTCGTCGAAACAGCGGAATGTCTGCGATATCGAACGCATGAAAGGTCCGTTAGATTTTTCCGAACAGGCCGTCAAGAATAATCCAGTTTTACTGACCGTCCGGATCGTCTAGATTCCGCTGCATCCCCGCATCCGATTCGAATGGAGACTGCAGTGACAACCGTCGACCAGATTACCCAGCGCCGCCGCGGCGTCGGCCTCATCGCCCACGATCCCGCCCTGTCCGCGGGCGGCTATACGCTCATCGCGCCGCAGACGGCCGACGGCAACGTCTATCTCGTCGGCATCGACGGCGAAGTCGTGCATCAGTGGAAGATGCCCGTGCGCCCCGGCCGCCACGCGGTGATCCTCCCGAACGGCAACCTCGGCTACAACGGCAACCATCCGCAATCCGAATCGCGCTATGCGCCGTGGTCGATGTGGCATGGCGGCGACTTCTACGAAGTCACGCCGCAAGGCGAAACCGTATGGCGCTACGAGGATCCCGCGCACCACCACGATGCGCAGTGGCTGCCGAACGGCAACCTGCTCTACGCCGCGTGCGCGCCGGTCGACGCCGCGTTCGCGCGGCGCGTGCCGGGCGGCACGCCGCACGGCGACGACGAAGTGATGTATGCGGACGTGATCCGCGAAGTGAACCGGGCCGGGCAGATCGTCTGGGAATGGCATGCGCGCGACCATCTGCGGCCCGAGGATTTCCCGATCGCGGCCGGTTTCGGGCGCTATCACTGGCCGCTCGTCAACGGCCTCGCGGTCGATGCGAACGGCCGCGTGCTGATGAGCCTGCGCACGACGTCGGGCATCATCGGCGTGAATCGCGAAACCGGCCGCGTCGACCTGCGGATCGGACCCGACGTCGTGTCGCACCAGCATGCGCCGGTGCCGCTTCCGAACGGCAACATCCTCGCGTTCGACAACGGCAATTTCCGCCACGGCGCGCACGTCGTGTTCTCGCGCGTCGTCGAGATCGATCCGGCGACACAGCGCGTCGTGTGGTCGTATGCGGATGACGTCGTGAACCTGTTCTACACGCCTTTCATGGGCAACGCGCAACGCTTGCCGAACGGCAACACGCACGTCACCGAATCGTCGACGGGCCGGCTGTTCGAAGTGACGCCCGCCGGCGAGGTCGTCTGGGAATACGTGATTCCGTGGTTCGCCGAATACCCGGACGAAGCCGCGCGCAAGACCGGCCCCGGGCAGCTCAACAGCGTATTCCAGACGTTCCGCTACAGCGCCGCGCAACTGCCCTGGCTGCGGGCCTGACCGTTCGTTCACCGCCGGTTTCCGGCGCTCGTCGCCGTTCGCTTCGAAGGGGCCTGCCGTGTCGCACGATCCGATCTCAACACCCATCGACGCACGGCTGCCCCCATGGCAGCTCGCGCTGTTCGGGCTGCAGCACGTGCTGTCGATGGCCGCGTCCCCGATCACGGCCGTGTTCCTGATCGCAAAAGTGCTCGCGCTGCCGGCGGACCTGACGGTCCAGCTGATCGGCGCGACGTTCTTCGCGTGCGGGATCGGCACGCTGCTGCAATCGCTCGGCGTCGGCGCGATCGGCGCACGCATGCCGTTCGTGATGGTGCCCGGCGGTGCACCGACGATGCTGTTCGCCGGCATCGCCGCGCAATCGGGCCTGCCGACGGCGGCCGGCTCGGCGTTGCTCGCCAGTGCGTTCTACTGGGTGCTGTTGCCCGTCTTCACGCGCTGCCTGCGGCTCTTTCCACGCATCGTCGTCGGCGCGATGCTGCTGCTCGTGTCGGTCAACCTGATCCGGATCTACGCGGCGATCGTCGTCGGCCAGCCCGGTTCGGCCGACTTTGCCCAGCCGCGCGCGCTCGGTCTCGCGCTGGCCACGATCGTCGCCACCGTCGTCGTGGCCGGTACGTTTCGCGGCACGCTCGGGCGTCTCGCGGTGCTGATCGGCCTGATGGCCGGTGCGACGCTCGGCTGGGCGCTCGATGCGATGCCGGCGCTCGCCGACGTGTGGCGCGGCCCGCTGTTCACCCATCCGGTATGGCTGCCGTTCGGGATGCCGCGCTTCGACGTGCTGGCCGCGCTGCCGCTGCTGATCTTCACCGCGATCTCGATGGCCGAGGCCACCGCGCAGACGGTCGCCGTCGGTGAAACGTGCGGCAAGGCGATCTCGCTGTCGCGCGACGTGCCGAAGACGATACGCGGCGATGCGCTGGCGTCGCTGGCCGGCGCGCTGTTCGGCACGCCGTTGATCGTGACCAGCGCCGAGAATATCGGTGTCGTGCAGACGACCGGCGTGCGCTCGCGCTACGTGACGGCCGCCGCCGGCGCGATCCTGATCGTCATCGCGCTGTTCGCGCCGCTCGCGCGGCTCGCCTATGCGATTCCGGCCGCCGTGGTCGGTGGCACCGCGCTGGTCGTGTTCGCGATGATCGGCGTGATGGGCATCCGGCTGCTCGCCAGCGCCGACCTGCACGCGCGCGCCAACCAGTACACGCTCGCGGCCGCGCTCGTCGTCGGCCTTGCGCCGATCCTGGTGCCGAACCTGTATCGCCATTTCGGCTCACCGGTGCAGATCGTGCTCGGCAACGGCATGGCGGCCGGCACGCTCGCGGCCATTGCAACGCAACTGGCGTTCGCTGCGCTGGCGCGACTGAGCGGACAGGCGGGAACGGCAGCAGCAACAGCACCTTCGCGCGACGCCTGACGGCGACGGCCGGCAGCGCGACACGCGCGCAAGCCCCGCTTGACGACTCCCGTCGTTCGACCGACAATCGCCGCTCCCTCCTGGCGCGGGCACTCGATCCAGCCGGCGTGTGCGTCTCCTCGACGCCGCCCCGGCTTCAGGTCTTCCAGTCCCGATCTCCGCGCCGCCGTGCCACGCACGCAAACCGCCGGCCCCGCCGGACACACTCACGCAGGTATCGCCCCGAACGCCGGCTGATCGCCGCGCGGTCGCGCTTTCGCCTGCCCATTCATTTCGGAGTCCATTATGATGGTTCGTCTTTCCAAGGCAGCCATGGTGCTTGCCATGGCCTTTTTCGCGTCGCTCGTCGCGTTCGGCAACATCACCGACTACGCGACGAATTTCGCGTTCGTGCATCACGTGTTCCTGATGGACACGACGTTCCCCGGCAACGGGATCATGTATCGCGCGATCGGCACGACGTGGGTTCATCACGCCGGCTATCTCGGCATCATCTCGATGGAAACGCTGACGGCCGTGCTGTGTTGGCTCGGCGGTGTCCGCCTGCTGCGCGCGCGACGCGCCGGCGATACGGCATTCCGCGCGGCCAAGGCGTATGCGATCGCCGGCCTGACGCTCGGCTTCCTCACGTGGCAGGTCGCCTTCATGTCGGTCGGCGGCGAGTGGTTCGGCATGTGGATGTCGAAGCAATGGAACGGCGTGCCGGACGCGTTCCGCTTCTTCATCACGCTGCTGCTCGTGCTGGTCTACCTGACGATGAACAACGACGGCATCGACGACACGCATACCGCGCACTGACACGCCGCTTGCATCGGGCCGGGCGGCCAACAGGACATCAGGACGATTGCCGGCGTGACCGCGTCCGGCTATAAATCGTGCATGGACACGAATCGCTGGATTCACGACCCCGTCGGCGCCTTTCGCGCGTGGCAGGAAACCGCCGCGACCGGCGCCGATCGCCGGCCGTTCGCGCCGCGATCGGTCGTGCAGCACATCGCGATGTTCGAACGGTTCCTGCGTTATCTGACCGAACGACGCGTGTCGCTGGCCACGTTCGGACCCGACCACGTCGCGGCCTTCCTGGTGGAACTCGATCGCACCTGCATGCCCGGCACGTCGACCCGCGTGCGCTACGCGAAGCTGATCGACCGGCTGGGCCGGCATCTGGTCGACGCCGGTGTGCGCACGATCCATCCGGCCGGCCGGACGACGCGCGATTTCGCATGGCCGGACGGCGAGCCCGAGCCGTGCTATCTGCCGCCCGATGCCGACGCGGCGCTGCAGCGCCACGTGCAGCCGCGGGCAAACGACACGCCCACCGACTGCCGGAATCGCGCGATCGTCGCGCTGCTGCTTGCGAGCGGCATCACGTCGGCCGAGATCCGTGCGACAACCTGCGACGCGCCCGATCTCGACGCGCAGCCGCCTGCGCTCGCCGTGCCGCGCGATCGGGCGCGGCCGGCGCGCCGAATCACGCTCGCCGAATTTGCGGTGGCGCCGCTCGCCGCATGGCGGGTGCGCTCGGCAGACACGCCGGCATCCGCGTTGCTGTTTCCCGCGCCGCGCGGCGGTGGCGCGATGAACGACATGTTCTTGCTGCTCGTGGTGCGCGACGCGCTGACCGCGATCGGTTTCCACGCGGCGGACATGAGCCCGCGCGTGCTGCGCAATACGTATGCACGCCGCCAGTTGCTTGCAGGCCACGCGCAGGCCGACGTCAGTGCGATGCTCGGTCTCGTCAGCACGCGAACAGTCACGCGCATCCGGCAGACGCTGCCGCCCGATGCGGCCGCGGACCGCGCCGCGCACGGGCGCTGATCCGGCCCGCGCTCGGCGCTCGGCGCGCGCCGCGAGTCGCTCGGCGCCCTATTCGATCGACGGCGACTGGATCAGCCGCAGAATCCGTGTGTCGTACGGCGAATGCATGACTTCGGCGATACGGACCTCGGAAGCGGCCGGATGCAGCGGATTCAGCAGGAAGTTGTGCGCGTGCGGCACGACGACGCTCGGCACGCGCAGCAGCGCGCTCGGCTGCGTGTGCAGCCACTCGGTGCCGGCGCTGCGGGTCCAGTCGACGTTGGTTCGCCAGTCCTCCGGCGCGTCGCCCTCCGCGATTTCGGCGATATCGATCGAATCGGCCGCCTCGATGCGAAGCAACTGGTATCCGCTCGGCAATTGCGCGACCGTGGCGATTTCGAAATGAACGAGCGTCTCGAGCAGTGCGAGCGCCGGATGCTCGGCGAGATACACGACGGGCTGCCCGGCAAAATGCCAGCGCCCGCCGGCGCGCAACCCGCCGATCCCTTTCAGGTCGGCGAAATTGCTGATCCGCCACAGTGTCGTCAAGCGAAGTACCCCTCGTCGATCTGCGTGAGGGCTTCCTCGACGAGCCGCGCGCCATGCTCGGTGCTCGCCATGTCGAGCGACGTGCGGCCGCCGAAGCGCTGAAGCCCGTTGCGCAGCCACGCCATCGCCTTCTCCTGGTCGCCGAACGTAGCTGTCGCCTGTGCGACGATGCGCGCGAGACGGATCGCCTTGTCGGATTCCTCCTGCGACAGGCGTTCGTGCGCCTGGCGACGATGGCTCAGCGTGCGACGCGGAATGATGAAGGCCAGCTCGTCGGATTTCAGCCCGCGCTCGGACAGACGGTCGATCACCGAGACGTCGATGCGGGCGCTCGCCAGCTCGGCAAGATCGGCCCCCGATCGGACACGGATCGCCAGCAGCTGTTCGAGAATCGTGAATTCGGCCTGACGCGGATGCGCGACGCCCGAAGGATGGAAAGCAATGGTGCTCATGACCTCTCCCGGCAATTTGCCCAATCATTATAGGCGTTTTGCCGGAAGCATGCGGGCGTGGGCGATGGGCGCGCCTGTGGTGCTCGTCGGGGTGCCTGCGAAGGCGAGGACGACATGCCCCACCGACCTGGAAGCAAGCTTCTGTGGCCGCGAATCGAAGATTCGCCCGGGAGATGGGATGCAATTATTCAGTATATAAAGTTCAGCAAACGTCGTACGGTTGTCACGTAACAACTTTTTAACTGATTTCATTTTCTCCGATTTCGCCGGTTCATCCTTCCGGACAAGGTCGATCGGTTCGATCAAGACAAGTGGATGTTCTTCAAGCGTGCCCCCGTCACCCGGAACGCCGCTTCTGGCGATTCACCGTCCGTCGCGATGGAATCGCATCGCCGTGCACTCGTGCCGGATGCGCTCCCATATCGCGCGTTTCTCGTCATCGTTCATGAACACCCAGTGCGAGACCTCGTCGGCCGTTCGGCCGCATCCCTTGCAGACATCGTCGAACAACGTCGAGCACACTCCGACACAGGGGCTGTCGGGTAAGTCATGAAGTGTGGAAGCCATTGGAACGCTCGTATCGGTTGAAAATCCGGCAGCGTTACGAATCGCGCTCCCATACACGGGTACCTTTCCGCCCGCGACGCGGCCGATGCCATAACACGAACCCGCCCCGCTTGCCTCGACGACGCCGCCAGCCGAACCGGTGTCGTCGCGATGCCAGCGCCATGAGGATCACTGCGCGATCGCGCCAGACGTCCTGCAGCGGTGCGAGACTGCCCGGGCCGGCTGTCCGAATGATGGCGTTATCGCCGGGCGATGCGGCGTTCACGGGTGCCCGGGTTCGATCGTGCGGTTGCCATATACAGTCGCACGACCTGGTCATTCAGGAGCCGCGATTCACTTTTCGCGCACAACCTCCGCCCAATACCCAGGATCGTGCGCCACGCCGCGAGCAATCAGCCAGCCCACGCGGACGACCGGATCACGCTGCAGAAATTGCCTGCGTGGAAATGCGGATCCTTGTCTGCGAGCACGTCGGCCTTCACGTTGCCGAACGTCGTATCAGGCTTGTGCTTGATCCCGTCGTAGAACGACTGAATGATGTCTTCCTTGAAGTGCGGCGTGCGCGGATGCGCACGAACGACGGCCTCGCGCTCCACATCGCTGTATTCCGGATAGGTCAGGCCCAGCACATCCATCTCGACGCCCGCGGTAACGAGCGCGATCACCGGATGCATGTGCTGCGGGATGCCCGGCGTGGTATGCAACGCGATCGAGGTCCACACGACGTCGATATCCTGCTGCGAAATGCCCTTGCCCTTCAGGAAATCGCGTGCGGCGTTGGCGCCGTCCACCTCGAAACGCTCGCACGCGCTGCTGTGTTTGTGCGTGAGCCCCATGTCGTGGAACATGCAGCCGCAGTAGAGCAGCTCGGGATCGTATTTCAGCCCGCGCCGCTGGCCCGCAAGCGCCGCGAAATAGAACACTCGGCTGGAATGATGGAACAGCAACGCAGACGCGGTATCGCGAACGAGCTCGGTGATCTCGCGCGTCAATTGGCTATCGGGAATGGTGATGCCTGCAACGTTCTCAGTCATGATCGACCTCCATTGAAAACACCCTCGATTCTCCGGCGTCCGATAGTTGTCTCCAATAGACGTGTTACGTCAGATCCTGCCATTTTGCGCGACCGACGGACACGGCGCCCGCGCAGCGGGAAGAACACCGGAAACAGGCCCGTCTGCGAGCATCATGCGCCACTGGCGCCTCTATACTGCTACCCGCCACGTTCGACACACCACACCATCGATCATGCCGAAGGTCGTAGGAATTTTCGCCGTTCCGGGCGTTCAACTGCTCGATGTCTCCGCACCGCTCGACGTCTTCGCGCAAGCGAACGCCGAATGCGGGAAGCCGTTCTATACATTGCGGATCATCGCCAGCGAGTCCGGTCCGATCCGCAGTTCGTCCGGCGCGCAGTTACTGCCCGACTGGATCGTTCCCGACATTCCTGAGCGCATCGACACGCTGCTGGTCGCCGGCGCGCCGAGCGCCGGCCGGATCGCACTGCGCACCGACGTCCTCGCGTGGCTGCGAGCGGCGGCCGTGCAGAGCAAGCGCTACGGCTCGATCTGCACCGGCGCGTTCATCCTCGCGGCCACCGGCCTGCTGAAAGGCCGTCACCTGACCACGCACTGGGCTGCAGCCGATGCGCTTGCCGAAGCCTATCCATCGCTCGCCGTCGACGCGGACGCACTGTATGTGCGCGACGGCAAGCTGCGCACCGGCGCCGGCGTCACGGCCGGGCTCGATCTGGCGCTCGCGCTGGTCGAGGAAGATCTCGGCCGCGAGATCGCACGGCGCGTCGCCGCACAACTGGTCATGTTCTTCAAGCGCCCGGGCGGCCAACTCCAGTTCAGCCGCAAGGGCGAGGCGCGCCCCGCCGGACGTTCGATATTGCAGGAGGTCCAGCGCTGGATCGCGGCGAATCCGGAACTCGAGCATTCGGTGGCGGAAATGGCGAAGCATGCGGGCATGAGCCCGCGCCACTTCGCACGCCTGTTCCGCGCGGAAGTCGGCATGACGCCGGCCGCATGGGTCGAGGCGACCCGCATTTCGGCCGCCCGCCACTTGCTCGAGAACGGTCACGACACGCCGAAACAGGTCGCCGCGAAATGCGGCTTCGCGAATGTCGATACGCTCAGGCGGTCGTTCACCCGGCACGTCGGAATCACACCTGCCGAATACCGGAAACGGCAGGCGGTCCTGGTCGAGTGACGCGGCCGTGTGCCACAAATACGGCAAGAACGATATAAACAGCCCCGCTCAAATACTTCGGAATGCGATTTAACTGGTCGTTTTGTGGCCCCTGCCGATCGACGGCATCGCCGCACTCATGGCTCCGTCCGCAGTCCCTATCCAGCGCGGGACAGCCTCGCAATCATCAGATTAAATACCCGCGGCCCCAGATCGTTTACCCAGTTGCAATAATTATTCGCTGGAACGCGTATTTCCGACCGGTAACGCGATCGCTACGATGCAATCAACCGCTGAACGCAACAAGCGAAGCGCGAAATCAATGAAACCGGAGGTCATCATGAAGTCGTTCATCTACGCTGTCGTCGCCGCAACCGCCCTGTCCGCCTCGTACGGCGCATTGGCACAATCGAATCCGTCGGGCCAGCTGACGCGTGCCCAGGTGCGCGCGGAACTCGTCCAGCTCGAACAGGCCGGCTACAAGCCCGAAGTCTCCGATCAGTATTACCCGCGCGCGCTGCAGACCGCCCAGGCCCGCGTGACGAACGCCGATGAAACCGGCTACGGCGCGCAAGCCGCCGCTGGCGTACGCGCCGGCCGCGCGATCGCAGTCAAGCAGGATGGCCGCGACTCCGTGTATTTCGGCCAGTAAGCCGGACACGCGACCGCGTATTCCGATACGCGCGCAGCAAACGAAACACCCCGCTCTGAACTGCACCCCAAAAGTTGGATTTTTGATCCGACATTTGGGGTGTTTGTTTTCCGGTCGTCCGCGCCCGGAACGGATTGCGCGCCCCGATCGATGCGATCTTGCGAGTCGTATGCCGCGCGGCTCCGTTCACGACGGCAGCCGGTATTTGCGCATAGAATGGCCGCGTGGTCGGTGCCGGCCAACCCGAACGCGAGCGGAACCACGACGCCCGGCTTGCCCGAGCGTCGCCGCGCCCGCAGGCCGGCCCCGATGCCGCACTCATCGCATTTTTCGAAAAGGAGCGGTTTCATGTCTCAAACATCCGGTTCCATGATCACGTTTCGACGCCCGGACGGCCAGGAACTGCAGGGCTATCTCGCCACGCCGGCCAAGACCGAGGGCGCGCCCGCGGTCGTCGTCATCCAGGAATGGTGGGGGCTGAACGACCAGATCCGCGGCGTCGCGGATCGCCTCGCGCGCTGTGGCTACTTCGCGCTCGTGCCCGACCTGTATCGCGGCAAATCGACGGTCGAGGAAGAGGAAGCGCACCACCTGATGACAGGGCTCGATTTCGGCGACGCGGCTTCGCAGGACATTCCGGGCGCCGTGACGCATCTGAAGACGCTCGCCTCGCGTGTCGCGGTGACGGGTTACTGCATGGGCGGCGCACTCACGCTGCTGTCGCTGCAGTTCGCCGATGCGGACGCGGGCGTCACGTGGTACGGCCTCCCGCCGCTCGACTACCTCGATCCGGCGAAGCTCAAGGTGCCGCTGATGGGCCACTGGGGCACGCAGGATGCGTTCTTTGCGATCGACCAGGTCGATGCGCTCGAGAAGAAGCTGACCGATGCGAAGGTCAATGTCGAATTCCATCGCTATCTCGCGCATCACGCATTCGCGAACGAAACGGCTGTCGGCCCCGGCCGTATCGCCGGCACGCAGTTCGATCCGGTGTGGTCGCAAATGGCGTGGGATCGCACGCTGACGTTCTTCGGCCGCACGCTTTGGGAAAAGCAGGGTTAAACGTAACGCCGTTTCAGGCGCAAGCGGCTACGCAGACTGCGTAAAAAGAAACGCCACGGATTTTCATCCGTGGCGTTTTCGTTTTCGCGTCGGGCAGCCTCCGCGAACAGGGACAATGGCTCGCCCCTGCCCTTGGTCTTGCTTACCCGTTCGTCGCCGTTGCCGACGCAGGCGCCGGAGCAGCCGTCTTGTCGTAGTCGACCGGTGCATCCGGCGCGCGCGGCGTTTCGCCGGCCCGCTCGATCCACCCGCCGCCCAGCGAACGGTACAGGTTGACCAGGTTGGTCCAGCGTGCCAGACGCGCATTGATCACCGACTGCTGCGCGCTGTACAGATCCGTCTGCGCAGTCAGCACCGACAGATAGCTGTCGACGCCGTTCTTGTAACGCAGGTCCGACAGGTCGAAACGTCGCTGCTGCGCGTGCTCGTTGCGCTCCAGCGCCGCGATCTGCTGGTCGTACGTGCCGCGTGCGGCCAACCCGTCCGCCACGTCGCGGAACGCCGACTGGATCGCCTTCTCGTAGTTCGCGATCTCGA
>NZ_JAAGPC010000126.1:0-24487 GCF_017104595.1 Burkholderia sp. Tr-20390
CGTGATCCGCTCCGTTGCAGCCATTGCAGCCTCCGGCGCCGGACACCCGGCGGCCGGTCAGCTTACGCGGCCCGAAAGCGGACATTTCTATGTAGCCAAAAGCGGACATTTCAATCTAGCCACTACAACCAAATCCGTCGATAATTCACGTTATGTCAACTTGCGACGACGTGCAAGTAACGACGGCAAGTTCCGAATTTTTGCATAATGTGCTTTTGAAATGCTTGATTTGTTCGGACAAATTGTCGTCACTTCAGACGATATCACGCAGTGGGTCGCCGCGCTCGCTCCCGCCTACATGTCGAGTGAGCGCGCCTTCGAGCGCTACGTCCGCCTATGGGACGTCGCCGGCAAGGTCGAAGCCGCGAAACGCAACGGCACCTTCGACGCCACTATCGCGCGCTACCGCGACCGCCGCGCGCTTCTCGCTCGCCGCTTCGGCATATACCCATGATCGACTACCTGATCCGCGCTTTCGTTGCGATCTGCACCTGGCTGTTTGACGAGCCGCTCGACCCCGACAACCTCGAATGAAAAAAGCCCCGCGTTTGCGGGGCTTTTCGTTAGCGCGAGCGCTTGAACCGGCCTTTGCTGTCGCGCTCGCGGCGACGATGATGCTTTGCCATGATGACCTCCGTCAGTCGGCAATCCCCAATTTGGCCTCGATACGCGTCAGGCGTTTCTCGACCCCCAAGATGTAGCGAAAGCAGCCCACCGGCACGACCAGTATCTGCACGATGCTTACGCCAATGGTCAGCCACTGGGCCGCATCCATCACGCCCCCGACTTTTCCGGCGCGAAGATCGCGAACAGGCCGAACAGGCCCTGCAGCAGCGTCGCCGCGAGGCCGACCTTTGTCGGGTTCGCGCCCAGCTGCACGGCGACGGATGCCGCCGCCGTCGTGAACACGCCGATGCCCGCGTGCGTGCTGGGCTCGTTCAATCGGTCAAGAATGCTCATACCCTCTCCTTTCAAAGTCCGCTGTATGCGGCGTTGTTCAAACCATCCACGACGGGTTGCGCCGCCGTGTTCGAATCACCCCAGTTGTTGTCGCCCGTCCCGAGGTCGATGCCGGCCGATGTGAGCGGGCGCGGCGATACGATCCCCGTCAGGAAATCGAGCGCGGGGCAATACAGCGACGCGTCGAACGTGTTCCCCATCGCGAGCGCGTCTTGACACTTCGCCTTGTCGGTACGCGGCAAGCCGATCACGTCGCCGATGCCAAGCGCGGTGCCGCTGACAACGCTACCCGCCGCATCCGCCGCAGCCGCACCCACATTCGCCGCTGCGCCCTGCAACCCGCCCGCCGCGTCCACTTTTTTTTTGACGTACCAGAGCGCCAGCCCCGCGAGTGCCGCGACGCCTACCACGATCATCGAGTCGTCGCGGATGCTCATACGTAGAACCCGTACTGGTTGGACGTGTCCATGCCGGCTGCGCCGAGCGCATCGAACGTGTCTTGCGTCATCGCCTGGCTGATCGCGTCCGGGTTCCAGCTGGTCGAGTCATACACCTGCGGCAACGCGAAATTGCCGTTCGTCATGCCCGCGCGCGTGCCGCCTGCGTTCAGGTTCGCGACAAACGGGGCGAGGACGGCCCCGGCCGTGTTCGCCCATGCTGCCGCCGCGCTCGGCTGCGCCGTGCCCGTGACGGGCCGAGGAACGGCCGCGCTCGCGACGTTTGCCGCCTGCGTTTGGCTGAAATGCTGGTAGACGACGTACCCGAGCACCGCGACCGCGAGTCCGAGCACGACGTTCGACGGATCGGTTTTCATGCGATCGCGCCTCCCTGCGCTTGGAACCACGCGAGCATGGTTCCCATGTCGTGCGGATGCTGGTTGTACGGCGAGCCCGCGAAGCTGGCCCACTCGCGATTGCACTTCGTGATCGCGGACGCGATATTGCCGGCGTCCACGTCGGCGAGCGCGCCCCGGCGACGCGTCAACGCGATGGCCGCCGCGTCCTGATTGGCCGGCGAGAAATCGGATGCGCCGATCACGGTTTTGATGCCGTCCCACGTCTTGGCGAGGATCTGGTAGCGGCCGGCCGCCGTGCTGTTTGCCGCTGGCACGTAGATGCGCGGATGATCGACATAGCCGTTGTCGAACAGGCCACCCGGATTGACCAGCACGTTGTAGCCGTTGTCGCCGCGCCCATACGTGCCCTCGCTGATCGAGATCATGTCGAGCCATGCCTGCCGCTGTTGCGTTTGGCCGCTCGCGCTGTACGTGCCCATCGTTGCCACGCTTCCAACCAGTCCCATCAGTTCATCCACGGTAGTTCCCTCCGTATCCGCGGCGACGCTCGGGTCGGCGTTGTCCGCCGTCGTCACGATGCCGCCGTTCGTGTAGTAAAGCGCCGCTGCCGAGCATGCGACCGCGAGCGCGGTAACGGCCGTTTTCATTGGGCTTCCGCCACGGTTGCGTTTGCCATCACGCCCCCGGGTGCGCCGTCCACGTCACGGTCACGGTATTGAAGTCCGTTGCCGTGCCCGAGGTGTTCGCGGTGCTGACCGTCAGGCCGCTGTTGCTCTCCCCGCTCACCCAACCGAATCCGGCTCCGCCTCCAAGCGTGACGGTATAGGCGCGGTTTTGATCCGGGTCTGTCGTTGCTTCGTTGATCACGTAGACGCCGGTCGACGAGCGCGACACCGAGCTGTAGTTTTCGCCGGCAATCACCGCGCCGGTCGTGCCGGCAAACTTGACCCAGCCGCCCACGAACGACCGCTCGCTGATCACCCTCGTGTTGGTGCCCGCGTAGCCGCTCGGCGCTGGCGTCTCGATCGCCGCATCGTAGAGGTTGCCGAGGTCGACGACCTGCACCTTGTCGGTCGCGCTGTAGCTCTGCCAATACGGACGCGATGCGCTCGCCGTGTAGTCGCTGAAGCCCCGGAACCCGTTGCCTTGCAGGTTGATCTTGTGTCGAAAGCCACCCGCCGTCGTCACCATCAGACAGTTGGTGCCGAAATAGCTATGCCGCTGGAACGAGCAGCCAATCAGGTTGATCGTCGATTCCTGTGCGCTGTTGGAATACACGATATCGGCCGCGCCGACGCCTGCAGTCTGGCTACCGTTGTTCTCGAAATACGTCCCGATGAACGTTGCCGCGCTGGTGCCTTCCGTGGCCGCCGTGTCGGTGACGACGCGCACGCCCCATACCGAGTTTGCGGTGCTTGAGGTCGCGTTGTTGTTCGATTCGATCGAGCCGCCCACGTAGACGAACGTCGAGCAGTCTTGTGCGTCGATCCCGTAGTTCGCGCAATTCCCGTAGGTGCAGTTGTAGAACGACAGCGCGTTCGGCTGCGTGAAGCTGCCTTTCTTCGACAGCAGGCCGCCATTGCACCAGTTGACGACCACGTTTTTCTGGATCGACTCTTGAACGTCAACGTATTGGATGCCGAGGTTCCATCCGGTCGAATAAACGTCCTCGACTGCCATGTGCGAAATCGCCGTGACCGACAAACCCACGCTCGCGCGGTCATTCTTGACCAGCGAGATATCGCGGACATACTGCTGCGCGACCGCCCCGCCGTTCGAGTTCGTGCCGGTGATCGACAAGCCGGAGTCCGCGCCGTTCGCCCACGAAATGACCGTGCCGCGTTGGCCCGCCCCGCGAATCGACGTGCGGAAGCTGGTTTCCGAACTGTCGGACGTATCGCTTACCGTCCACGCATGGTTGAACACATACTTTCCGTTCGGCACGAAGGTTTCCGCGCCGTTGCCGTTGCAGTAGTTCGCGCACCGTTGCGCCGCACACCAGTCAATCTCGTCCGTCAGCGCCACGGCCTCCGGGTAGACGACCTGGGCCATTGCGAGCGTCGAAAACTTCGTGCTGATCGGGTGCGAGTTTCCGTCTCCGATCGCGCCGAAGTCCCTGATGTTGACGAAGTCGCCCGCCTTCGCACCGATGGTCCGCGCTTGCGCGCCGGTGGCCGCGAGCGTGAAGGCGACCAGCGCCGCGCCATACGCGGGACTTTTCAGGCGTCCCGCGAGCCCCGAATTCAGCCCGCTCATGCGATCACCTGGAGGTTAGCCGTTGCGCCCGTGTCGCTCGTCGCGTACCAGTCGATTTGCGGTGCGTCCGTCTCATTCCACATATCGCCGGGTTGCAGTACGATCGCCGCGTTCGTCGGCGTGACGCCCGAGCCGCCGACATACAGCTTCCCCGTCGACGCGATCGGGTTCGCGATGCGCAGCGCTCGGCACGCGCCGGCCGCGCGAATGTGCACCTGATTCGGCGAACCGCTGGTGAAGGCCGCCACGGCTACCGGTGCCGCGTCCGTTACGCTCGTCGCCTGCGTCGGCGTCACCGCGATAGGTGCGCCCGGTTCGCTGATGAGCGACACCGGCACGGGGTTCGCGGACGTGTTGTTGATGCCGACGTTGGTCGCCGTCAGCGTCGCACCCGACACGTTCACCGTGCCTTGCACCTTGACGTTGACCTCTTGTCCGACCGGCGCTGACACCTGAAACGGCGCACCCGGTTCGTTCACGATGGACACCGGCACCGGATGCGTCGCATCGTTCGTGATGTTCGTTCCGACCTGCGAAAGCTGGATGTCGATGTCACCCATCGTCACGACGCCTTGCACCGTGCCCGCCGCGCCCGTGATCGTGAAGCTATCGAAGCCTCCGACCGGAATCAGCTTGGCGGCCGGCCCCATGCCGGTCACGGTGTCCACGACTGCGCCCGCGCGCAGCAGTTGGATCGTCAGCGCGTTCCCTTGCGTTGCCGTCTGGATCAGCAGCACCAAGCCGCGAATCGAACCGACATACGGGTTGGTGCCGTCGAGTACTGCAGTGAAGTTCTGCATTACGCGGCCTCCTTGGCAAGAAAGGGCATCGACACCGCGAGCGCGACGACGATCAGCGCGCCGATCATCAGCGTGCGTTGGTTGCCGGTCTTCGTGTCCTGATAGGCGGCCGTGATGGCGCTGTTTGCATTCTGGTACGCGCCGGCCACCTGCGACGTGGCCGCGCTGAACGTACCGTCGAGCAGCGAGCCGAGATCCTTGTACGCGCTCGCGACCTGATCGGAGGCCTTCGCGTACGCGTCGCGCGTGCCGGCCGCATCGGTCAGCACGCCATTGATCGCCATCGCGGCCGTCTGCTGCACGGCGCTTTGCGCTCCGGTGCCCTCCTGCAGCACCGCGTCGATAGCATGGTTGCCGAGGCCGAACGCCTGCGTGACCGCACCGTGATCAACCGCCTGGACGTTGACCGTGTTGTTGGTGCCCGACACCGACGTGCCGGTTGCGCCGTTGTCCGCGTTCAGCCGCTGGTCGATGTTGTTGGTCGTGCTGGCGCTCTGGCTGTTCGAATCCGACCCGCCGATATTGCAGATGGGACCGAAGCGCGCCTTGTGAAGCTGTTCGCGAAAATTCATTGGAAATCCTTGCGCATGATGACGCCCTGCGGCGCGCGTCCGACGACGCGATAGCCCAGCGCCTCTGCCTTCTTGATCAGCCCCGGCCGCCGCGTCTGGAACTGCGCGGCCGGTGCCCCCTGCGATTCGAGACAGCGCGCGAGTAACACCGTCAGGTCAGCATCCGCACGACCGCCGTAGACGAGCACACGCAGCACGCCCTCGCGGTCGATCTGCTGCGCCCATGCCGCGACCGGCCGGCCGTTTTCCTCGACCACGTAGCAGCGTCCGACCGTCAGCAGGTGTTCGAGCGATTCCGCGCCGTTGGTCGTGTCGAAGCGGACGGCGCGCGCGCAGTGCGCCCGCGCTTCGTCCGGGTGCGCCGCGCGCACGGTCAGTGCCGATGCATGAGGAACCAAATCAGCCCCCCGATGACGATCAGCGGCAGCACCGTGCCTTGCATCGAGACGCCCGCGCCGGTCAGCGCATTGCCGATGCCCTGCCCGATGGCCGCTGCGCCCCCCGACAGATTCGACAGGCCCGCCGTGATTCCCGGATCGGGCGAACTGGCGAACGTGAACGATCCGTCGTTGAACGAGGTGAAATTCGACTGCTGCGCGCCCGACGTGGCGGTCGGTCCAATCGGCACCGCCACGTCTAGCCACGACGAGCCCTGATTCGCGGAAGCGCTCAATTACGCCTCCTTGGCGAGTTCCAGCACCACGAACACGATCAGGCCCAGCATCAGCAGCGATCCGAGCCCGCCTTGCGGCAGACCGACCGCGCCGGCTGGCCCGTAGCCGATGGGGTACACCCGGCCGTTGCTGGCCTTGTAGTAGCCTTGGCTTGCCGCCGTCGGCAGACCGTGATTGATCGAATCGACCGCGACGAGCGCGCCGAGCGTATCGCCGAAAGCGGCCGTCCAGTTGAAGTTGGTCGATCCGCTTTGCAGGTCGCCCAGCGTCTGGCCGGTGCTCGACGGCGTTGGGTTGCTCGGCGTCGAGGCATAGCCGTAGCCGTCGCCGACACCGCCGCTCAGGCCGTCATACGACCCGAGCGTGGTATCGCCGTTCGACCAGTCGATCGCGTTCGGATCGCCCGAACCGGACGAGCCGTCCGGCATCGTGAAAAGCGCCATTCCGCCCTCCTGTTGGTTGGGTGAATGGACGCCTTAGCGGCCGGCCGGATCGATCAGGCGCGTGTAGCCAGTCCACACGGTGGGGCCGCCCGTCGTCGTCAGGCGCACGAACACCTGATTCGATTTCGACGTGTTGAGCAGCTTCTCGCGCAGCCCTTGCAGGTGGTAATCCAGCACGAGCAGGCCCGGCTGCTGTACGCGGCCGTAATCGGTCTGGTCGCCCTGGATGTCGGACGGCTTGCCCTCGAAGATGATCACGCCCGCGTTGCGAACCTGCACGTTCGTGACCGAGCCGGCCGCGCTGACGTAGGTCCACGTCACACCGCCGTCCGTGATCGACGTGCTGGTGCCGGACGGGCCGCCCGACGATGCCGACGTGCCGGCTGCGGTCGCCTTGTACAGGTTGCCGCCGTTCGTGACCTGCGCGCCGACAGCATATGCGGTCGATGCGGCCCACGGTGCGCCGTAGTTCGTCTGGTGGAAGAATAGTTGCGAGATGATGCCGCCCGAGGGGCCGACCGGCAGCGCGATATCGTTGTCCTGCGCGACCTGAAAGTTGTACTGCGCATACAGCTGCTTCATGACGAACGGGTTGTTCGTCGGGTCGCTTTCCTGCGAGTAGCACTCGATACCGCCCGTGCCGACTGCCGGCGCGCTCGCGTTGACGCTGATTTCGAACGTCAGCGATTGCATCGTGCTCGACGGCAGGCAGGTGAGCAGCATTTCGGCCGCCTGCGAAGTCGGCCGCCCGCCCGCGCTCGAGCTTTTCGCGTTCGGCAGCGTGAAGTCGAGCAGGATGAGGTTCGTCGGGTTCGACTTGCTGAGATACAGATTCTCGGCGAGCAGGTCTGCGCCCTTCACCGTGAAGAACGGCTTACCGTTGATCTTGCCGACGATCAGGTCGATCTGCGAGGCGAGCAGGCCGCCCAGCAGGTTGAATTTCAGCTTCTCGTACGTCGGGCCCAACGGGCACGTGAGAATGACGACGCCGCCCGGTGCGTACGGCGTCAGGTTGGTCAATTTTTGCTTGCGCATCGCGTAGCCTCAGGTTGCGTGTTGTCGGTTCGTTCTGGCTGGAAGGCGCAGATTCAGGCTGCTGCGCCACCCGGCAGATACGGGCCGAGCACGGGAACCGTGATCACGTTCTTTTGCACGAAAGCCGTCACGGCGAACACGCCGAGGATGATCAGTGCGGTGTGGATGTGGGACTTCATGTCTCAGACTCCGGAATCGGGTTTGCTCACGGCCCAGATGGAATTTCCATCCACGAAGGCTTTCAGCTTCGGGAACCGCGAGATGAGGAAGGCCGCGCCAAGCACGCCGCACGCCGTCGCGATGATTTCGACAGAGATTCGCTCGACGCTCGGCAGATAGGTTTTGATGGACACGGGTTCAGTACCTTGTTGAGGTAGGCCCCAGCATCCGAAAAAAAAAGCCGCGAGTCCAAGTCTGGAAATCGCGGCGAATCGCGGGGAATTGCAGAACCCCTCCCATCTGAATTTTTTAGCTTTTCGGCACGGAAACCACACCCGGACGGTTCACTTTGGCCCGCACGTCGCGGTGGATGTAGTGGAATTGCGGCAGGTCGAGAATCTCGCGATGGTCGAGGAACATCGTGTTCCCCATCACCTTGGCGTCATTCACGTAGCCCACGGCGTAGCACCGGATTTCGCTGCAGTTCCCGAAGAAATCCTTGTCCACCTGCGCCGGCCGCTGGCACGTTCCGATGATAGACAGGCCGCGATGGCGGCCGGCCGTGCTCAGGTTCTTCCACGCCTGCGGGGCCCACGACGGCGTTGTGACGCGCGACAGTTCCTCGACCACGACGCACCAGCCCGTGAGTTCCCATGCGACGCGGCAGAAGCGGTCGAACATCACCTTGACGTCGCCCGTACCCGGGTCGAGCACGATGTGCCGTTCCTTCGCCTTGATCGCCTGGACAAGATCGTGGATCGAGCGCACGACGCGCCCGCCGATCACGGCCGCGTAATCGTCCGTCACTTCGAGCGGCGACCACACCAGCACCGGGCCGCGCCACTTGCGCAGCCACTCTTTCACGAACAGGCCCTTGCCGTTTCCGGACGCGCCCACCACGGCGATGATGTGCGCGTTGTTCTTCGTGCCCGCGCGCGTCATGAGCCGAACGCCGGCATGCCGCCCGGGTTCAGCGGCGTCGGTTTGACCTTCGCCACTGCAGCGGCCTGCACGTCATCGCCGGCCGGCGCATCGCCCGCCGCGCCGTCCGGCGACAGGTCGCCGATCACGGGCGCGGCCGTCGGCACCGCCTTGGACTCGCGCAGCTTCGCCAGCTTGTGCGCCTCGCTCTTTGCGCGCACCACCTGCGCCGTACCGACCGCGAGCGGGAACCCGGCCACCGCGACGCCGACGAGCGGGTGCGAGAACAGCGAGCCCGCCCCGCCCCAGCCGTATACCTCATCGGCGCGCGCGAGCGCCGCGCCGAGGTTCGACATGCGGTCTTCGGTCCATACCGGCTTCGCCTCCGGCAGCAGCGACGTGATGATGTCGCCCGCCGTTACGACCGCCTGCCGCCAACCCGCCGCGAGCGTCTCGAACGCTTCGGCGGCCTGCGCTTGCTCGTCGGCTTCCGCCCGCTCGCGCAGGGCGTCGTTTTCGGCCAGTTCTTCTGCCGCGATCTGGTCGAGCGTCGAATCTGCCCGGTTGTCTGCCACCACTTCCATCAGCGCACCCCGCTAAAAATTGAGTTCTGCAGCAGGCCGGCCGGGCGCTTCTTCACCACCGGTTCGGGCTGCTTCGGCTTCTGCGAATCGCTGGGATTCGCAGGGTTTTCCGGTGCCACTTTTGGCACCTCTTCCGGCTCCGGATCACGCCTCACGCGCTCCAGAAACAGCCGGTTCCCGCGCTCCGTTTTCTGGATCGCCCGGAACCCGCACGGGCCGCAGTTGTAGTAGCCCATACCGGACACGTTGACATGCGCATCCACCTCGCGGTCGCACTGGTGACACTCCGTTTTCCCGATGTACGGCATGGGCCACCTCTCACGCGGGTTGCGTGACGCCGCCGACGGTCGGCGCACCCGGGATCGTCGCGGCCGGCGCTGCGCCGGTCGCCGCGTCCACCACGGCGGCGGCCGTCTGCGCGACCGCAAAGCCGTTGTCGACCACCTTCTCCAGCATCGCGACGCGATCCTCCAGGTGCGCGATGTACGCGTGCGCGGCTTGGATCGCCTCCGCAAGCGATGCGCGGTGCTCGCCGTTGTTGCGCAGCGCCTCGACGGCGTTCGATACAGCGCTCTTCAGTGCTTCCAGCATGGTCTACCTCGTTCTAGTGTGCGGGCGTGACAGGGCCGCCCGCTTACCCGTTACAGTGCCTCGACCGCCTTAACCAGCCGCGTGACCGCCGCGATTTGCGATGCCGCCACCGCTTTTTCGAATCCCGTCAGGTTCTCGATGCCCTCGCGAACCGTTTTCGCCGCGCTCTTCGCCGTTTCCAGCGTGCCGGCCGGCACGACTACCCCTTGATCCATCACCTTCCTCCGTACAGTTATTGACACGAGTCCGAGTGCTCGCGGCTGCGCCGCTGCGCGAAACCACCCGCCACTCATAGCGCGTCGCCGGAACGAAAATCTCCGTTTCCCGGCTGTACGCGCAGAGCCCGTCCACGACGTGCGCGACGCCGCGCGCGGCGACGCCGTGCGGCACCTTCACCGGGCGGATGCCATAACGCCCTTCCCGGTGTTCCGTCGTGTGCTTGATGTAGATGAGCCGGCCCTCGCCAGCGACGCCGCCCATGGCGCGCGCGTATTCCGCCCAGTCCGCGCGGTGCTCGTCGGTCTTCTGCGCCGCGTGCCACGCCGCGCGGATTTCCGGCGACTCGGCGGCGTCCGGCAGGTCAGCCTCTTTCACGCGGCGCAGCTCGCGCCACACGCCGACCGGCGCGCAGCCGAACGCCTGAAACTGCCGGATGCCCCACTGCGCGGCCCACGTCTCGACGCGCTGCGACGGCGTGATTTCGATGTCGCCCAGCAGGTCTGGCGCCACAATGAATTTCTCTTCCGTCTTGTGGTCGCCGACGTGCGCGCCGTCGATGTTCTTGGCGATGTACTTCGCGATGTAGCCGACCGCCGAGCCCTTCGCGCTGTCGATCCGCTCGAAGCGCACGCGGCGCTCCTGCGCGCCGCGCTCGTCGCCGGCATCCACCAGCCCGTGCGCGCGCATCACGGCGCAGAATCGATCGACGTTGTTCGAGAACACCAGCCCGTGCCAGTGCGGCGTGGCGTCGTGGTGCGGCTCGGCGACGCGCATCCCGAAAAAGCTCACGCCCTCGCGCTGCAGCTGCGCCCGGATGCGCGCCCACACGCGGCGCAGATACGCCTGCGCGTCGCGCGGCGTCGCGCCGGCATATTTCTTGTTCGGCACGAAGCGCGTGCGCGCGCCCAGCTGGCGCACCGAGTGGAAACGGCTGGGGCATGTCAGCGTGAACATGACGCCCGCGAAGCCGGCCGCCGCCGCGAGGTCTTCGCATCCGCGCAGGCGCGTCATGAGCTCGCCGCGCTTCAGGGCCTTGTTCGAAATGCTGACGGCCGCGAGCTCGGCAATGGTGTAGCGCTGGCCGAGCTCGTTTTCGAGCGTCACCGCGTCGAGCGTCGCCTCGTTGCGGCTGTTCTGCGCGACGCGGCGGCGCACGGCGTCGTCGCTCGCGTACGGATCAGCGCCGTAGTGGACGAAGTTCAGGCGGATGTTCGAGGCCTCCGCGCCGCGCGCGTGCGCCGTGCGCAGCCGGCGACGCCACCACAACTCGCAGCGCACGCGCGCCAGCTTGCCGGCGTCGTCGTCCACGTCGGGCAGCGCCACGCCGTACGTGTCGCACGTCACGCGCGCCACGGTCAGCGCGTCGCCAGTCTCGAGCGTCAGCGTGCGCAGCTGGAAGTCCTCCGCGATCCGCCGCGCCTTGTCCACGATTTCCGCGTCGGACGCATCCGGGCGCACCGCGCGCGTTTCCGGCGCGTGCTCGGCCGCGAACGCGTCGAGCGCCGCGCCGGCCGCACCCATGTCGAACATGTGCGACGCGTTGCGCGCGTGCGCCGAGCGGCGGCCGGCCGTCAGCGCTTCACGCACTGCCCGCGCGTGCCACTTCCACGGCGCGCGGGTTTTCAGTGCGTGAGCGGCCGGCAGGGCCTCGACGGATTCGCGTGCGTGCGCGGCGTAGACCCACATCAGCGAGCGCGCCCCATGCAGCGTGCGCGCAGCACGCGGTAGATGCGTTCGAGCGCCGCGTCACCGATGGCCGTCGCGCGGATGTGCGCGACGCTCGGCACGCGACGCGGCACGAACGAGAAGTGGGAGGAACCCGCGTAGCCGATGTCACCATCCTCGACGCGGTAGCCGATGTCAGCGAAGGCGGCGGATGCGGTCATCGTGTCACCACCGTCAGAGCGATGTTGGTGATGTGCAGCGCCGCGTATACGCCCACAAAGGTGCCGATCGCCACTGCGGTCGAGACGTTCAGGAATTGCCGGAAGGTATACATGTCACGCCCCCAGCCAGTGGAAGAACGCATCAACGGCGCGCGCGATGCGCGACGGGCGACGGTAGAACGGACCTTCCAGCGTGAAACCGCCCAGCGAGGACGGATGAATTTGTAACCGTGTCTTTCGCATGACCTCACCCCCTGAAACCCCTATCCCTCAGAAGAAAAGTCGCCCCGCGCCTTGCTGGATGGCCGTCCAGCGCTGCCGGGATGGGTGAAAGCAGGTGCGCATCCGGGGCGACTGATCCGAAGAATAGTTACAGTCGGTGTAACTGTCAATGTTGATGTAACGTTGCAGTCCGATTGACGTTCGCCTATGGTTCAGCTTGGGTGAAGTCAATAGGGGTGGACATGAAAACAACGGTTCAGTATTTGGACGCGCTGAAGAAGCGCCTTGACCTGCCGTCCGACTATGCCGCTGCGCAGGCATTGGGGGTCACGCGTGCGGCCGTCAGCCGTTACCGCAACGGCCTTTCCGTCTTCGATGAGAGCACCGCGATCCGCGCGGCCGAATTGCTCGACCTGGATCCTCTCGAGGTGATTGCCGCGTGCAAGGCAGAAAGCGCGCCGGATGCGCGCGTGCGCCGCGTGTGGGAAAACGCGTGGGGAAAAGCGACGGGAGCGACGATCACGGTAGCGATAGCCGTGGTTACGGTCGGGCTAGTCGGCGCTCCCTCGCCCGCGTCATCAGCGCCAATCCACGCTGATAATGCCGTGTCTTCACGTTATGTAAAATTAAGAGCAAGCCAACTTCCATGTATTGACCGATGTCGATCACGGTTGTGACCAACCGCTACTTTTTGGCGCTTTGGCAACCGTGCCCGGCGGCAAGTATCCGTATTCCTCCCATTCTTCTGCTGTTCTTGTATGTACCGGGACGCCGCCGATTTCGATGACGCCATTACGCGTCACGATGACCCCGTGCCTTTCGCCAAACCAATTGTCCATTTGATTTTCCCAGGCGTCCTGCAAACCGAGGAGCTCCGGTTCGCCGGAATGCTTGCTCGTAACGTGCCCGGCTTCGATAGTCGGCCCATTCGCCCAGTCGATGAGATCTTCGTGCCTGCGCGAAGGCGGACGCGTGAACGCTTTGATCCGGTTGCCGGCGTCGTCTCGTCCGAGCAGAAAGCGCAACGGATGATTGGCTTTGGCCCAGATTTTCTCCAGCGCCCATTTTCTGAATTCGCTCTTGCAATCAGTCCCGTGCGGATCGATCCACGAATACGGATTGGGGGCGAACATGTAAGGATTGCGCCCGCCTTCGAGGCCGATCGGATCCTGGCTGATGAAGCTTCCGGTTGCCGGGTCAAAGTACCGGTGCCGGTTGTAATGCAGACCTGACTCCTTGTCGAAGTATTGCCCTTGCAGTCTCAGCGGCTGTCCGGCGGCCGTTGCCCCGCCCCGTTCCGTTGCAGATCCCGTCGGGCCGTAAAATGCCTCCCAGACAACTTTGCCGTGGCGGTCATGCATTCGCACTGGCGCCCCGTTTGGATCGTTCTGGAAAAAGTACGTCATTTCGGGCCGAGGTAACGAGCCCGCGGTCGATGCCGTCTCCTTGCCTGCCATCAATTCGGTATATACCGTCGCAAGTGTTCGAAATGTTCCCGGGTAATGAACCCATTCACGGGCGCAGCCCGGCGCGGGCGCCGTATGATGGCTGTTCGCGCGCGCTTCGGTCGTATATTCGCCGACGAGCGTATTACGATCCCAGAAGAAACGACTGATCTGTGATGGAGAGATCGAATTTTCGCCGCCCGGCGATTCCACATGCGTTATTTTGCGCACGCGTCGCTGAAATGGATCGTACTCGTAATGTGCGCGGATGCGGGCCGGCAGTCCAGACGCTTCCGGAACATCGAGTCGTACCGCGACCGATTCTTCCAGTTGGCCCGCTGCATCCCAATGCAGCGTCATATCCTGACTGCAGTTGTGCCGCCGTATCAAGTTTCCCGCTCGATCGTATTCGTGGTGCTGTCCGTCGTATTCGCCTTCGCGGACCCAGATCCCGGTTGATCCAGGATTCGTGGCGCCCGCCGTGAGGCGTTCGCGGATTCGCATTTTCAGCAGATCGCCGGCAGGGTCGCGCAACAAGCGATTGAGACGTCCGAAGGAATCGAGATGCTCGGTGAGATAGCCCAGTGGGTCATAGCGAAAGTAATCTGAATTGCCGAGCGCATCGCATTTTTCGATCAACTCGCCGTTCGCATCGTACGAGTAATCGCTTGCAAGCAGCGTGGCCCCGGCTGAGGTCAACAGAACCTGCGACGCGAGCCGGCCGCTGGATTCGTATGAGAGGTCACGCTGCAAGTCGGCACCCAAATGCTCGGTTCGAGCCTGACCGAGCGGATCCCGAGCGATGACGGTCGGCGCGGCGTCGTCGATCTGGACAGACGTTACGGCATTTGACGCGTCGTACGTATAGCGCACGACATGTTCGACGATCTGGTTACCGGCAACGATTCGCGTCGCGCGTTCGATTCGGTTGCCGGCCACGTCATAGACGCTGGCAATCGTAAAGGCACTCCCCTGCCCTGCGTCGCACTGACGTTCCTCGATCACCCTGCCGTCTGCGTCATGGCGGATTTCGACGCGACTGAACGGGTTCTGCGCGAGCACCAGATCGCCGTTCGAATCGTACGAAAAACGATCAATGTATACGTGGTCATCGCCCGTCGGACCCGCTGCACGCTTCTGGACGAGACGGCCGGATCGATCGTAGCCGTATTCGATCGTTTGCCCGAGCGGGTCGATGCTTTGAAGCAGTTCACCTGCCACGCCGTACCGATAACGGCGTGTTTGGCCCCAGTAGTCGGTCTCTTCGGTGACACGTCCCAGTGCATCACGCACGAGGTGATACAACTCGCCGCGCTCGTTGACGACGCCGATCAACTGCTGCTCACTGTCGTACCGATACTCCACCACGCTCCCGTCCGGCGCCAGCCGTCTACGTATCTGACCCAGCGCGGCATATTCCATCCGAGTCACCTGGCCGTTGGGATCGCGATAGCGTGTCAGGTTACCGTCAGCGTCATATTCGAGAAGGATTTCCCGCTCGCCGGGCTCGATTGCTCGCGTCAGATTGCCGTTGCGATCGAACTCGTAGCGGCTGATCTGATTCAGCGCGTTGATTTTACGGGTGACGTTGGCCCGTGCGTCATAGGCATACGTCGTACGATGTCCAAGCGCGTCGATGACTTCGATCAGGTTGCTATCGTCGTCGTAGGAAAAATACGTCGTTGCGCCGCGGGGTTCCGTATGCGATATCAATTGCCCGTGCTCGTCATGGACATACCGTGAACGCGCACCGGCCGGCGAAATCTGTCCGAGCAGCTTGCCGAACTCATCCCATTCGTACCGCCATTGCCTCCCTCCCGGCGCAGTGATGGACACCAGCCTCTGATCCGAGTCGTAGGCTGCACGGACGACACCCCCGTCCGGCCGCGTCTTTGCAATCAGATTGCCGTGCGGGTCATACTGCCACGCGGTGGCGCGTGCAGCCGGATCGACGCTTTGGCTGGTGCGCCAGCGCGCATCGTACCGATAGCTCGTGACGCCGCCGAGCGGGTCGATCCGGGCGACGGGCAAGCCGCGTTCGTTCGCTTGCAGGATCGTCTGGTTCCCTCTGGAATCGGTGATACACGTCTCGTGATGCGCGATATCGTAATCGAAGCGATAGTCGAAAAGCCCGTCGTCGCCCCATGCATGGTCGACACGCCATACTTCGTCGTCGCCACGCCGATGGCTGTAGTAGAAAGAGACGCCGGCGGCGCTCGTGTGGCGCAACAGCCGGTGCCCTTCTCCGTACGTGAATCGATGCGGCTGGCCCATTGCATCGAGCACGGTAACGAGATTGCCGTTCCGGTCTTGCTCGTAACCGACCAGCGGATGGGCATGGCCGTCGGCGTCGATCAATATCAGCGCACTGAGCAAATTTGTTTGCGTCCTGGTCGAGCCCGTCGGATCCGTTTCGCACCGGACTGCTCGCCTGCTTGCCCCGTTACGTGTCCACTCGAGCAGGCGCCTCAGCGTGCCATCGGGCCCTCGCTCGAACACCCAGGCGTTGCCGTTGAGGTCCGCGATTTTCTCGATGGGCAACGTCGACACCGCATTCTCCGCAGGCATCGGCATCGCGCGCTGCCGGTGGACCGGCAATGCGAATTCGTATTCGATTCCGGCGCGTGTCCTCATGACGAGCCGATCGTCGCGTCGATAGAGTGCGTATCCGTACTGCCAGTCATAGACGCGCGCGGGCCAACCGGCTGAATCGGGCATCGTATCGAACGCCGTCGCGTGTTCAGCGAGGTATGCAACAACGCCCGTCGCGTCGCCGGTGTGCCGGATCAGGTCGAGCCGAATATCGGCCGGCGTCTGCCAGCCGGCGCCAATCGCGCCTCGCCACGTGTCGTGACTCGCGTAGTAGCGGCTCCAGACGAGCGGTAACCGTCCGGCGATCGTGAAGTCATGCTGCTGGACGATCACCTCGCCGGTGATCGAATCGACGGGCTCTGCATCCAGCACCTTGCACCGCAAAAAACCCGGCTTCAGATGCAGCTTGTCAGCCAGCGTCTTCGCCCACTTCGACCCGCGGAACGCCTTGAACAATCCCTTCGCCAGCGCCGCCATGTTGACGATCGGCGGTCCACCAACCAGCACCGGGCGTCCGGTCGGAATCGGCAGCATGAACGACGTCGGCAACGACAGATGCTCGCGCTTCGTATGCGCACCGTTGTGCGTCGGCGGTTCCAGGCCGACCGCCCAGCAGCTCATCGCCGGCAGCGCCAGGAACGCCATCGGGTCGTTGTTCGCGAGCACGGTCTTGCTGCCCATGTAGGCTTCCGCGTCGTTAGATGGGTCCGGATCGGGTGGCGCGAACGATTCGCCGAGCGGAAAATGCAGCGCCGGCGCATGGAATGCATGCGTACCCGCGGTAGCCCGCAGCATCCCGTTCACGAAGATCGGCCGACCCGCGATGCTGCCCATCCCGACGCCCGCCCCCACCGCGTTTGCGATATCGCCCGCAGTCTTTGCCCCCTTCAGCGCTTGAGCAACAGTGGGATCCTTCGCCAGTTTCTGAAGCTCGCCGGAAACGGCTTGGGCCGTGTCCTCGAGCTTCTTCGCGTCGTCCGGATGGTCTTCAAGATATTCAACCGCCTTTTCCTCGATGATCGTGAAGGCGATCGCACCGATGACGCCCAATGCAGCGTTCACATATTCGCGCAGGTCAAGCATGAACCCGACATGGGGATGCGGCAGGAATACCGGTGTCGGACTCGGCGCCACCAATACCGAATGCAGGTCGACCCCGACGACCGGATCGAGATGTTTGACCGCGGGCAATCCCATGCGCGTCTCCGTTCAGCGGCCGCCGCGCAAGGCGGCGACTTTCTCGCGGAGTTCGGCGCGACGCCGGTCGAACGCCCCGACCTGCGACACCATCCACTCGACGACGAGCTGCAGGTTGCTGTTCAGGCGTGTCGCGTCGTCCAGCGTCAAGCCCGCATCAAGCGCATTGAAGCCGGCTTCCAGCGCGTGCTCGCGCTCCCCTGCCCGCTCCCAGCATACGGCGCTCATGCGCCACGCTTCGACGGTCATCAACGCATCCTGCGCGGCGGCCGTCGACGCGGCCGCCCGCTCGTAGCAGTAAGCGGCGCGCGCATGATCCCTGACCATCAGATGCACGCTCGCCTCGCCGAACAATCCGTTGGCGACGAGCTTCCAGCCGGCCGGATGTCCGGCGTTCACCGCATGCGTGCCGCTTTCCGCTGCTTGCCGATATGCATCGACGGCATGCTCGTGGTCGCGCCATTTCAGATATGCGGCGCCAGCAATCAGATGCACGATGACGCACTGGTCGAACCACTTCTCGCGCCCGGCCACTTCCAGCGCCGCCGCGCGGAGTGCTTCGAGGCGCGCGGGATTGCCGCCTTTCACCGTCTCGCTCATCGTGACGAACAGCCGCCGGAATTCGCCGCTCGACCCGCGTTCGCCCGACTCCGCGAGCAGTTCGCGCGGCACGCTCGCCATCGAATACTTGCCGTGCACGATGCAGACCAGATTCGGATGATGCTGAACCAGCGGCGCGACCGGCTCGATAACCGTGCGCGGCACGACGAAGCGCACGCGCTCACCCAGTTGCGGCGTCGCGGCGAGGGTCGACAGCAGGCCATCCATCCACCGCACCCATGCGGATTCGTCATCCGTCCGGGACGGCGCGAGCACGAATACCAGTGCCGGGAACACATCCGGGTGATGTTCGATCAGGCTGGTGGCCACGGTGAGCAGGTAACGGACCGGATCGACGCCGTCGAAAAACGGCGGCTGCCAGTCGGTACGGATTCCCGCTGCGTCGGATGCAGCGCGGCGGCTGTCGTAGAAGGCAATCAGCTCGTCGGCCAACGCCTGTGCGTAGCGCGTTTCGGTCGCGAACGCCGTGCGCATCGTTCGAACCGCGCACGACGTGTCCTCCTGAGCCTGAAAATACAACCGCACGAGCGGAGAATCCGCTTCATCCGTGTACCAGATCATCAACCGAGCGGTCTGGTCCTTCGCGAAACGCATCCAGTCCGAATGCGCGTCCATGAACCTGCGCTCTACGGGATTGGTCGGCTGCCAGTTCTGCTGCATTCGTGCGGACCTCCATCATGGATTCAGTTTCAGGACGGTGCCCTCGACCGTATGCTCGCCCGTGGCCGACGACGTCACCGTCGTTCCGCGCACACTGTGGCTTTCGGTACCGGTCGACGCGACATTGACGCCCTGGATCGTGATCGTGCCGTCGCGCTTCATCACGATGCTGGACATCCCGCAGACGAGCGAAAGCTGGTCGCCGGCGTTGACGGTCACCTGATGCTGTACGTTCGTCGTATGGCTCGCACCGACGTTGACGGTGTGTTCGCCGCCGACCGTGTGCGTATGGGCGTTCGAGATCGTCGACGTTCGCGTGCCGATTTCCTCGGTATGCGTGGACGCGACCTGCGTCTTCATGTCCTGAGACGTCGTGTGATAAAGCTGCGCGACGCTCAACGTCTTGCCCTCGCCGATCGTTTCGGTCTTGGCTTTGGCGACCGTCTCGGTATGCACGCCACCGATCGTCGCGTCGCGATTCGCGGCGATCGTCACCGTTTCGTTCTGCCCGACCGTCCGCGTCCGGTTGCCGACAACCCCATGCGTCTCGTTCGCCCCAATCTGCGCGACCCGGTTCTGCCCGATATTCACCGTCTCGTTCTGCCCCACGCTCCTCTGCCGGTTGTTCTTCACCTGCATCGTTTCGTCGTTCCCGACCGTATGCGTATGGTTGTTCCCGACGGAAAGCGAATGATCGAGCTCCGTCTCCGCATCGAAATTCCTTTCCGCGTGCATCCACAGTTGCTCGGCGCCCTTCTTGTCCTCGAACCGGAACGCATTCGCATGGTCGGTCGTCCCACCCGGCGACGACCGCGACAACAGCCCGCTCTGCGTCGCACTGCCCGGCAGCCCCCACGGCGGCATCTTCTCGCCGTTGAAAACCCGCCCGGTGACGATCGGCTCATCCGGATCGCCATTGAGAAAATCGACCACCACCTCATCGCCCACCCGCGGAATCTGCACGCCCCCGAACCCACCCCCGGCCCACGGACTCGACACCCGCACCCAGCACGACGAATCCTGATTGCTCTGCCCGTACCGATCCCAGCGGAACTGCAGCTTCACGCGCCCGTACTGGTCGGTCCAGATTTCCTCCCCCGGCGGCCCGACGACGGTGGCCGTCTGCGGCCCGTTGGTGCGCGGCCGCGGCGTCTCGCGCGGCGACCGGTAAGGCAGGCTCGACGGCTGCACGAGCATCATCGTCTGATGCACGACGGCTTCCGCACCCTGGTCGCTCGCATACGCGTTCTCCTGAAAGCGGTACTGGCACCGCACGATCAGGTATTCGCGGTTCTGGTCCGCCCGCGGGCAATGTTCGAGCGTGAACAGATAACCGGGCGCGACACCCCGCACATCGGTATCGGCGCTCGCCCGTTCATGTTCCGCCTGCTGTTCCTCGAGCCGCACGCGGCTGTAATGCGCACCGGGTGCATCGTCGCGATAACCACCCGGCCACTCGAACGACGCAAAACTGTCGTGATCGTGCCCACGCGGATCGACTTTCTGCGACGAAAGATCCGCGCGCGGCTTCGTATAGTCATAGTCGGTGGTCTGGTGCCGGCCGACGCTCACCGCCTGCGCGGGCAGCCAGCCGTCGATGTGCTCCTCGTCGGCGATCGCGGTGCGGTCGCGCGCGATGTACGGAATCGTCTCGTAGCCGGGCAGCACGGTATGCGACGACATCGCGTCGCCGAGCATCAGCGTATGCGTGTCCTCCGCATGCCGGAACCAGAAGTAGATCCCCTCGAACTCCATCAGCCGCGACACGAACGCGGCATCGGTCTCGTTGTACTGCACGCAATAGTCGCGCGGCACATACGATTCGGCGAGGTGGTTCTCGATCGGAAAGCCGTACGTCGACAGCACCTCCTGCACGATCTCGGGCACGGTCTTGTTCTGGAAGATCCGGCAATCGGAGCGGCGCGTCGCGAGCCACAGCCACGGGCGCACGATCAGCTCGTAGCCGTAGTAGCGCTCGGCGCGCCGGCCGGAAAGCGATGCGCGCGCAACGATTCCGTTCAGGTAGCGGGTCGACCGGTCCTGCTGTTCGATCCGGACCGTCACGGGCTTGCCGAGCATGTCCTTCAGCGACAGGCTGTGACTGTCGGCAAGCGCCTCGATCCGGAATTCGAACAGGCGGCCGAGTTCATCGCTGCCGTCGAGCGTATGGAACTTGAGGCCGTCGCCGTGCGGGCTGTCGAGTGTGAATACGCGATTCAAGTCGTTTCCTCCTCGTCGAACCGGTACGCGAATTCGCCGTCGGCGGCGCTCAGCTCGATCGACGACAGCGTGCGGCCCTCGAGCGTGGCCTGCAGGATCGCGCGGCCGATACGCGGCATCACCGTGTGCGTGAGGATCGCGTCGACCATCCGGCCGCCGGATTCGATCGTCCTGCAACGCTCGACGACCAGCGCGGTCGCCGCATCGGTGCAGCGCAGCCGGATACCGTGGTGCGCGTCGATCCGCTGTTCGATCCGCCGCAACTGCAAGGCGACGATCCGCGCGAGCGTCGCGTCGGTGAGCGGGTAGTACGGCACGACGGTCAACCGCCCGAGCAGCGCGGCGGGAAACACGTCGAGCAGCGGCGCGCGCAGCGCATCGGCGAGCGTCTGCACGTCGGGCAGGCGCTCGGGGTCGCGGCACAGCTGCATCACGCGATCGGCGCCGACGTTCGACGTCAGCAGGATCACGGTGTGGCGGAAATCGATGTCGCGCCCCTCGCCGTCCTCCATCCAGCCCTTGTCGAATACCTGGAAGAAAATCTCGTGCACGTCGCGGTGCGCCTTCTCGATCTCGTCGAGCAGCACGACGCTGTACGGGCGGCGGCGCACCGCTTCGGTGAGCACGCCGCCCTGCCCGTAGCCCACGTAGCCGGGCGGCGCGCCCTTCAGTGTCGACACCGTATGCGCCTCCTGGAATTCGCTCATGTTGATCGTGATCGCGTTGTGTTCGCCGCCGTACAGCGTGTCGGCGAGCGCGAGCGCGGTCTCGGTCTTGCCGACGCCGGACGGCCCGCACAGCAGGAACACGCCATGCGGCTTCTTCGGATCGTCCAGCTTGGCGCGCGCGGTCTGGATGCGTTCGGCGATCAGCTCGACCGCGTGCTGCTGGCCGACGACGCGCTCGCCGAGCGTATCGGCGAGCTTCAGCACGGCCTGCGTTTCGTCGCGGACCATGCGGCCGAGCGGAATGCCGGTCCAGTCGGCCACGACCGCGGCCACCGCGTGTGGGTCGACGGCGGGCAGCACGAGCGGCGCATCGCCCTGCAGGTCGGCCAGCGCTTGCTGGGCAACCGAGAGACGCGCTTGCGCCGCAGCCCGTGCATCCGCATCGAGTGCGTGGGACGGATCGTCGTCGAGCAGCAGCGCACGGGCATCGACGATCGCGGTCAACGCGTCGCGTTCGGTTTGCCAGCGCGTGTCGAGCCGGTCGAGTTCGGTTCGGGCGGTGGCAATGTCGTGCTCGATCGCGTCGCGCCGCGCGGTATCACCGGTACCGAGCGCGCATTCGCGCCCGATCCGCTCCTGTTCGACGCGCAGGCTGTCGATGCGGCGGCGTGCATCTTCGATCGGCGCGGGTACCGCGTGCTGGCTGACGGCGACGCGCGCGCAGGCCGTATCGAGCAGGCTGATCGCCTTGTCCGGCAACTGGCGGGCGGGAATGTAGCGGTGCGACAGCGTGACGGCGGCCTCCAGCGCATCGTCGAGCACGAGCACGCGGTGGTGGGTCTCGAGCTTTCCGGCGAGGCCGCGCAGCATCGTCAGCGCGGCCGCTTCCTCCGGTTCATGGACGTGCACGAGCTGGAAGCGTCGCGTCAGCGCCGGGTCCTTCTCGATGTACTGCTTGTACTCGGACCACGTGGTCGCGCCGATCGTGCGCAGCAGGCCGCGGGCGAGCGCGGGCTTCAGCAGGTTCGCGGCGTCGCCGGTGCCGGCGGCCCCGCCCGCGCCGACGAGCGTGTGGACTTCGTCGATGAACAGGATCGCCGGCCGCTCGGACGACATCGCTTCGTCGATCACGCCGCGCAGCCGGCTCTCGAATTCACCCTTCACGCTCGCGCCGGCCTGCAGCAGCCCGATGTCGAGCAGGTACAGCGCGACGTCCTGCAGCGACGGCGGCACGTCGCCGGCGGCAATCCGCAGCGCGAAGCCTTCCGCGACCGCCGTCTTGCCGACGCCGGCCTCGCCGACCAGCAGCGGGTTGTTCTGCCGGCGTCGCAGCAGGATGTCGACGATCTGACGAATCTCCGGATCGCGTCCGATCACCGGATCGATCTCGCCGGCCCGTGCGCGGGCGGTCAGGTCGACGGCGAAGCGCGCGAGCGCCGAGCCGTCGGCGGCGGTCGCGCCGCGCATCGTCATGTCGCCGCCCGGCGCCGCCTGCCCGGCCGGTGGCGCTTCGGGCGAGCCTTCGACGATCGACGCGAGGTCGTCGGCGAGCACGTCCGGCACGATGCGCTCGAATTCGCGCGTGATCGCCAGCAGCACGTTGCGCAACTGCGGTGTCTTCAGGATCGCGAGCAGCAGCACCGCGCCGCGAATGCGCGTCGCGTCGTACTTCAGCGTCGCGTAGACCCACGCGCGTTCGACCGCATCGTCGATGTGCACGGACAGATCCGACACGGAGCCCGCGCCGCGCGGCAGTTTGTCGAGCGCGGTAACGAGCCCGCGGTCGATCGCGGCGTCGTCCACGCCGAAGTGGCGCAGCACGCGCTGCAGGTCGCCATCGGGCCGCTGCAGCATCTGCTTGAACCAGTGCGCAAGCTCGACATACGGATTGCCGCGCAGCCGGCAGAAGCCGGTCGCCTGCTCGAGCGTCTCGTAGAGGAACGGATTCAGCTTTCCGAACAGGTTGGCGCGGCCGATATCGGACATGACGGTTCCCGTTTAGGCGGTTTCGCGATGAAGGGGTGCGCCGCCGCGCCGCACGTCGTAGCGGACGACGAGGTCGCGCGCGGGGCCGGGGTCGAGCCGTTGCCCGAGCCACGCGGTGCGGCCGATGCCCTGCGGCGCGCCGAGCGCAATCGCCGGCACCGCGTCGGCGGCCAGTTCGAGCTGCACGTCCCAGTCGAACTCGATGCCGACGTATTCGCGCACCCATTGCGTGAGCTGCCGTGCATGCGGGCCGCCCGGCAGGAAACGGCGGTACGCGTCGAGCGACAGCGGGCCGAGCACGATCCGGAAGCGCGACTGCGCATCGCGCACGGCCGCACCGAGCGCGACGGCGCCGACCCGCAACGTCGGCCGCGTCGCGCGGATCGTGCAGCGCTGCGAACGTTCGATCGCGACCCACTGCGGCACGTGCTCGACGATGCGCGCCTCGACACCGAAATGCCGGCGCAGGATCTGCACGAGCCCTTCCGGGTTGCGCGTGTGCCGCACGAGATGGCCCGCGTGGAAATAGCGCGCATGCGGCGCGAGCGTGTCGGCGTCGGCGTGGATGTCGGCTTTCGCGGCCGGCTTGTCGCCCTGCGCCGCCCGGCCGATCAGGCTCGCGACATAACCGTCGAACCGTGCGCGCTCCGGGCGATCGAGGCTCACCGTCGGCTGCGCGTCGGCCCAGGCGCGGTAGAACAGCAGGATCAGCCGGTGATGGAACAGGTCGGCGAACGCGGCGAACGTCGGATCGTCGTGCTGCGCGGCGCGTTCGTGCGCGTATTCGGTCAGGTGCGTCGGCAGCGGCCCGTTCGGGCCGAACAGCCCGAACCCGTGGATCGCGATGCGCGGCGGCATGCCGCTGCCGTCGTCGCTCACGCCGGCCAGCATCGACGCCGCGAACGCGAGCGACGGCTGCTGCCCGAGGCGCACCGGCTCGTCGCGCGGCCGCGTCGCATGGCCGAGCGACGCGCGGCGAG
>NZ_JAAGPC010000011.1:0-233 GCF_017104595.1 Burkholderia sp. Tr-20390
AAGTATAGAGCCAACTACTGCATCAGTCGGTGACAACGGAGGCTGCGTAGTCGAGCGAGTCGTGATATTCGGTGATGAGTATGTAGACGTGAGCGAGCTGGTGGAACGCTGTTGATGGGAGAGGCGCTGGAAGCGCGGGCGGTGACGCACGTCTTGGTCGGCCCCAGGGCGCGCCGTCAACGACATTAGTACGAGGAGCCTCCAGATCTGTATTTTTTTTTTTTTTTTTTTTT